>CAZRHX010000104.1:0-6095 GCA_964599855.1 uncultured Tissierella sp.
AGCAACCAAGATAATAGCATAGAAAATAGTAGTACCCATTATCAAGGTATAATCCCTATTGTTTATAGCCTTTACAAAGAGAGAACCAAGTCCAGGTATACCAAATATCTTTTCAATTACAAAACTACCAACCAAAAGATTTGATATAAGAGTTCCAAGAACTGAAACTATAGGAAGTATGGCATTTCTAACAGCATGCTTTATAACAACAGCAGACTTAGAAATACCCTTTGACTTAGCAGTCTTTATATAATCCTGTCCAAGCACTTCAAGCATACTAGATCTCATCAGCCTAGCCATATAAGCAAGTGGCATAAGAGATAGAGCTATGGCAGGAAGAATGGTATGTCTAAACTCACCCCAGCCCCCTATAGGAAGCCAAGCAACATTCTTAGCTATAAACTGTATAAACATGGTACCCATTATAAAACTCGGGACCGATATACCTATTATGGCAATAACCATAGAAATATAATCCGGAATCTTATTCTGATAGAGGGCAGCCAAAACACCAAGAGCTGGTCCAAATATCAAAGCTATAAGAAGAGCCTGAACTCCTAAATAAGCAGAAACCGGAAAACCTCTTGCCACCATATCATTAACTGTCTCAACTCTTGACTTCATTGACTCGCCAAGATTTCCCTGTAAAAGGTTTTTTAAATATATTACATATTGTTCTGACTTTGGTTTATCCAAGCCATATTTCTCTAACAAATTTTCATAAACTACCTGAGGCATCTTACCTTCTTTTTGAAAGGGGTCACCAGGTACAGCATGCATTAGAAAAAAAGTAATAGTAACTACGGCCCAAATGGTAGCAATTGACATACCCAGCCTTTTTGCTATATATTTTTTCACACTATCACTCCCATATTTATTAATAAAGAAAATCGGATGGAGTAAAAATCCACCGATTTTCTTTTAAAAATTATTTATTCATATCTGCATAAGTTAATCTTGGATAGTTTACCAGAGGTTTAAATACTCCAGTAACATATTCCTTTTGTGCGAAAGGTTGAGTATAGAAGTAAACCGGTGCAACAGGCATATCTTCCATAAGCATCTTTTCAGCTTTTCTCATAGCGTCAAATCTTTCCGCATTATCCGGACTAGTTTTAGCTATATCAACTAACTTGTCATACTCAGGATTGTTGTAGTTTGCGTCGTTGAAACTTGACTGACTATCCCATAATTCTAAGAAAGTTATAGGGTCAGAGTAGTCGCCTATCCATCCAGCACGTGAAATACTATAGTCGCCAGACTTTTCCCTATCAAGCTTAACTTGGAACTCTACGTTTTCAAGTTGAACTTCAGCACCAAGGTTTACTCTCCACATCTCTTGAGCAGCTTGAGCTATCTTCTTATGTGATTCAAGAGTATTATAAAGAATTACTACATTCTTAAAGTCTTCTACTTTAAGTCCTTCTTCCTTAAGTCCTTCTTCAAACAACTTCTTAGCTTCTTCTTCATTGAACTCTAATAACTTACCTACTTCATCACGATACTCTTTACCGTTTTCATCTGTAAGTCCTCTAGGTACAACTCCCTCTGCAGGTAATTGTCCACCTTGAGCTATCTTTTCTACAATTGTCTCATTGTCTAAACTCATAGCAAAAGCTTTTCTTATCTTAGAGTTTGCAAATGGCTTAATTCCATTAGGCAATTCATACTCTGCGTTTAAGTTGTAGTAGTAAGTTCCTACTTGCTCTGCTATAACCAACTCAGGATCATCAGCAGCTTGCAATTCAGCTACTACAGCCTGTGGAAGTGGTGTTAAGAAATCATAGTCTCCACCTTCAAACTTTTGCCAAGTAGTATTTTCATCTTCAATGATGTCAAAGTCAATACCATCTAAGTTTACACTATCTTTATCATAGTATTCATCATTTTTTCTTATCTTGATACTAGAACTGTGTTCCCATTCAGTTAACTTGAAAGGTCCATTAGAAATATAAGACTCTGGACTCTTTGCCCAATCTGCATTCTCTTCAACTGTTTTTTGATTAACAGGGAAAAGAGTGTAAAAAGCAGTTAACTCTAAGAAGAACTCCGTAGGAGCTTCTAAAGTTACAACAAGTGTCTTATCATCTTCAGCCTTAACCATAACATCTTCTTCTTTTCCTTTACCAAGGTTAAAAGCTTCTCCACCCTTGATATAGTAAAGTTGATGAGCATAGTCTGAAGCTGTATCTGGGTTTAAAGCTCTCTTCCAAGAGAATTCAAAATCCCCAGCTGTAACAGGTTCACCATTTGACCACTTAGCATCATCACGCATCGTGAAAGTATAAGTCAACTTATCTTCAGATACATCAACGCTCTTAGCCATTCCAGGAACTACTTCCAGATCCTTGTCGATCTTCATAAGTCCTTCAAAAGCATGGTCTAAAACCCATGACTCATGAGTTCCCTGTGCAAGCGGTGGATCTAGAGAACCAGGTTCACTAGAGTTGTTAGTTCTTAAAATCTTCTCTCCCTCCGTAGATGGAGCTGTCTCTTCAGTCTTATCGTTCGTATCAGCTTCATCGTCGCCAGCAGGTGGTGTACAACCCACAGCAACAACAGACAATACTAGGATAAGGCTCAAGAAAATTAAAAGTTTCTTTTTCATAAAATCCCCCCTAAAAATTGTTTAAAAATTTAACACTTGTAAGATAGTTTATCACTTTATTAAGATAAATTCAAGCCATGTTTTTTAAGCCCCTATAATAGAAGGAAGATTATATATACTAAAATATCGTCTAAAAGCTCTAAATCAAAATACTTATAAATAGCCTAAATAGTGTGATATAATAAAAAAAGAATCTATAAAACGGAGGAGATAAAAAATGATTTACTTTGACAACGCAGCAACAACTTTTCCCAAACCAGAAAAAGTCTATGAAAAACATATAGAAGCAATGAGAGAATACGGGGCAAACCCAGGCAGATCAGGGCACAAGATGGCCCTAAAAGCAAACAGAGGAATCTTTGCAAGCAGAAACACCCTAGCAAAACTATTCAATATAAAAAACCCTATGAATATAATATTTACCTTTAACTGCACAGAAAGTCTAAACCTAGGTATAAAAGGACTATTAAAAACTGGTGACCACGTAATCACAAGTAGCATGGAACACAACTCAGTACTAAGAACCATAAAGCATCTAGAAGAAAAAGGAGTAGAACACACAATAGTTCAGGCTAACAGCAAAGGTCAAATAGACCCTAAAGATATAGAAAAAGCTATAAAAGAAAATACAAAACTCATAGTAACAACACATATATCCAACCTAACTGGAAGCATTATGCCGGTAAAAGAAATAGGTAGAATTGCCAAAGAAAGAAATATAAGCTATATGCTAGATGCAGCACAATCCGCAGGGGTCTACGACATAGACGTAGAAGAGATGAACATAAGCCTGCTAGCACTACCAGGACACAAAGGACTGCTAGGACCCTTAGGAACTGGAGCCCTCTATATAAGAGAAGGCTTAGAAATAGACACCCTCATGCAAGGGGGAACAGGTAGCGCATCTGAGTCCCTAAGTCAGCCGGATATGCTGCCAGATAAGTACGAAAGCGGAACGCCAAACGGCCCTGGAATCATAGCCCTTGGAGCAGGGATAGAATATATATTAGAAAAAGGCATAGAAAATATAAGAGCTCACGAAGAAAAACTAACAGACCACTTCCTAAAAGCCATAAAAGAAATAGATGGGATAAAAGCATACGGTCCACTAGATATAAAAAAACAAGCTGCAGTAGTAGCTCTAAATCTAAAAGATATAGACTCATCAGAACTAGCCTATATTCTAGACGAAGAATACAACATAGCTACAAGATCTGGACTTCACTGCGCTCCACTTGCTCACAAAACAATAGGCACTCTAGAACAAGGGGTAGTAAGGTTTAGCTTTGGAATCTTCAACACCCTGGAAGAAGTAGATATAGCTATAGAGGCACTAAAAGAAATAGCTGAACAAGTATAAGAAAAGAAGAAAAATGGAAAAACTACTTTTCATCATAAACCCAGTAGCAGGAAGAGGAAGATCAAAAGAATTGATAAGCCTAATAGAAGAAGAAATGAAAAGCTATGGGGCAGACTTCTCCATTAAACTCACCAAGGGACCAGAAGATGCCATAGAGTTAGTCTGCCAAAGCAAAACCGACCATGTAATAGCAGTAGGCGGAGACGGAACAGTAACAGAAGTAGCAAAGGGAATAATCAAAAGAGGCTATGGGACAATTGGAATAATTCCAGCCGGAACGGGAAACGACTTTATAAAGAGCCTAGATATATCCAAAGACCCCAGACAAGCCCTAAAAACCATAAGACAAGCTAAGACCAAAAAAATAGACATAGGCCTAGCCAATGGACATAAATTCCTAAATATAGGAAGCGTAGGACTAGATGCAGAAGTAGTTCAGACAGCCCAAAGAGTAAAAAAAAGCACTAAAAGTCACCTATCCTACATCCTAAGCGTATTTATCGCACTTATAAGATTTAAAAGAAAAGAAGTCACCTTAGTCATAGACGGAAGAAAAGAAGAAAAATCTTTGGTCCTCTTTGCCATAGGAAATGGAAAATACTATGGGGGAGGACTTAAGATGATACCAGGGGCCAGGCTAGATGACGGTTTTCTACACATCTGCCTAGTAGAAAAGATAAGCAAGCTTAGAATCCTGACAATATTTCCAGAACTCTTCAAAGGGAGCCACATAAGACATAAAAAGTATACAGAAACCTTCCAAGCTAAAAAAGTAAAACTCTATTCCCAAGAAGAACTATACATGAACCTAGATGGAGATATATTCTTAGCTGGAAATCAAATAGAATTCTCCCTATCAACTGAAAAACTAAATATAATAATTCCATAAAAACTCAAAGATTATAAAATAACAAGAGAAAATTAATTTTCTCTTGTTATTTATTTTACAAACTAGTTTAAAAGTGTTAAAATCGACTAATTATGGTAGATAAAAAAAGTTCTTTTGAAAAACGATTACAAATGGAATACAATTGTGTTATAATTGTGTTATATTTAAAATCGAAAGATTTAAAAAGGTAAATAAGTTAGATAGAATCTTTAAAAAAATGTTTTTTAAGTTCTATATTAAGTGTTTCTTTGGAACTAATATTAATATACTCCAGAGAAGTAGAGTATGTTAAAGTTTGAGCTTGTACTGTAAGAATAAAATCTGATAATTATAGTGAGGAGACATTATTAAAATGAGGAAAATATTAATTACAGGTAAAAATAGTTACATAGGAAATGAATTTGAAAAATGGGTTAATAACCATCAATCTGATTATGATGTAGAAAAAGCATGTCTAAAAGGTGATAGTTGGAAAGAAAAAGATTTTTCTAAATATGATGTAATATTCCATGTAGCAGGTATAGCTCATGTATCTACAGATCAAGATATGGAAGGAACCTACTATAAGGTAAACAGAGACTTAACCATAGAGTGTGCTAGAAAAGCTAAAGAAGACGGAGTAAAACAGTTTATCTTCCTAAGTAGTATAATAATATATGGAGATAGTTCTCCTATGGGCAAACAAAAAATTATAGATAAAAACACAAAACCTAATCCTAGCAACTTTTATGGAAAGAGCAAGCTTCAAGCAGAAGAAGGAATTCTACCTTTAGCCGATGATAGTTTTAAAATAGTAATATTGAGACCTCCTATGGTCTACGGAAAAAACTCAAAAGGAAATTACCTAAGGCTTTCTAAACTTGCAAAAGTTATACCTATATTCCCAGATATAGATAATGAGAGAAGCATGATCCATGTAGAAAGTCTTTGTGAGTTCACCAGACTTATGATTGATAATGAAGAAGATGGCATTTTTTTTCCTCAAAACAAAGATTATATAAAAACCAGTGAGATGGTAGAGCTTATAGCAAAAATACATAATAGAAAGATAATATTAACTAGAGCATTTAATGGAATTGTAAAATTGATTGGTTTAAAAATGACTACAATCGATAAAATCTTTGGAAATCTAGTTTATGATAAATCTCTAAGCGAATATAAAGAAAATTATAGATTAAGAAATTTCAGAGAGTCCTTAGAAGATACTGAGAATTTGATGGAAAGGATAGAAGCATGAA
>CAZRHX010000105.1:0-2275 GCA_964599855.1 uncultured Tissierella sp.
ACTAGACAATGGCAGACTTATTGGAATTGACCAAGATACCGATGCATTAAAAAAAGCTAATCAAGTTTTAGCTGATTTTAAAGATAAAACTGTATTAGTACATGATAATTATAAAAACATAGACCATATATTAAAAAAATTAGAAATAGAAAAAGTAGATGGTATATTTATAGACATAGGTGTTTCTTCATATCAACTAGATGAAACATCCAGGGGATTTTCGTACCATAGAGATGCTCCTTTAGATATGAGAATGGATAAGACAAAAGAATTTACTGCTTGGGATATAGTAAATAAATATACAAAAAAAGAGTTAACAGATATTATATTAAATTACGGAGAAGATTCATGGGCACAGAGAATAGCTGAATTTATAGTGGTAGAGAGAGAAAAGACTCCTATAAATACTACTTTAGAATTGGTAGATGTGATCAAAAAAGCAATACCTAAAAAAGTCAGGATGGAAGGTTCTCATCCAGCTAAACAGACATTTCAAGCTCTTCGTATTGAAGTAAATGGCGAACTTGATGTGCTTAGAGAATCTATTGATAAGATGGTAGATCTTTTAAAACCTGGTGGAAGATTAGCTATTATAACATTTCATTCCTTAGAAGATAGAATTGTAAAAGAAAAGTTTAGGTATCTCTTCAAAGATTGTGTATGTCCAAGTAAGCTACCTATATGTGTTTGTGAAAAGAAAAGAGAGATAAAGATAATTACTAGAAAACCAATAATACCATCAAAAGAAGAAATAATTATAAATTCTAGATCTAAATCTGCAAAGCTTAGAATAGCAGAAAAGATTTAAGTTCTAAAAACACTGAGGAGGAGAATCAATTGTTAGCAGCTAAAAATAAATCAAACTATCATATAGAATTTTATTCAAATAATGAAGACATAAAAGCACAGATAAAGCTTAAAAAGAAAAAAGACTTAAAAAGACATAAAAAACAAAAGATTATTTTTAAAGTATCATGTCTTTTATCGATAATTTTATTCACAATGATTTCTTTCTTTGTATTAAAAGGTTATTCTAATATTTCTGAATCGAGAATGAATATAACTAAATTAGAAAATAAAAGAAATGAGCTAGAGCAGACGAAATCTTCAATGATATCAGAGCTTGAAGAAGCTAAAAATTCTGTAAAAGTTAGTGAAGAAGCTATGTATAAATTAAGTATGAATTATCCAAATAGTGATCAAGTAGTTTATCTGTCACTAAATGACTCTAATAATAAAGTTAAGGATAATTAGAAAAGAAATTCGTAATTTTGTTTAGGGGGCTATAAGTTTGGAATCATCAAACAATCAAGTAAAAAAAAGATTAACGATAACTTTAGTCATTTGTTTTGTTTTGGTGCTTTTTCTTATATTGAGGCTTGCAAGCATACAAATACTTAGGAATCATGAATTAAAAAAAGGAGCATTAGAACAATGGTCAAAATCAATATCTATAAGACCTAAAAGAGGAACAATATATGATAGAAGAGGGAAGAAACTAGCTACTAGTATAAATTCATTTACAGTTTGGGTAACTCCTGCTGATATTGAAGAATCTAAACAAGCATCAAAAGATATATCTAATGTGCTTGGATTAGAAGAAAATGAAGTATATAAAAAAATAATTTCAAAACAAAGAAGCGAAAAAATAAAGCAATGGATAACAAGAGATGAAGCCAATGAACTTAAAAAGCTTAAATTAAGAGGTATGACTATAGTAGAAGACAGTAAAAGATATTATCCTAATGGAAGTTTTGCATCTTATATTTTAGGTTTTACTGATATAGACAACAATGGGCTTGAAGGTATAGAGTACATATATAATGACTCCTTAACGGGAATACCTGGTAAATTGATGAAGATGACTGATGCTGCAAATAGACAACTTCCATATGATGGAGAAAAAATCTATGATGCCGAAGATGGACTATCTTTAGTCTTGACTATTGATGAAACTATTCAACAATTTGCAGAAAAAGCGGCTGAAAAAGCTCTTTTGGATACAGAAGCCAAAGGTGTTTCGGTGCTTATGATGGAAGTTGCTACTGGAGAAATACTTTCTATGGTAAATAAACCGGATTTTGATCCTAATGATCCAAGAGAACCTCTCAATCCAGATTTAAAATCTCAGTGGAAGGATTTATCTACTGAGGAATTAACAAAAAGATGGTATGAAATGTGGAGGAACTTCGCTATTAGTGATGTGTATGAACCAGGATCTACATTTAAGCTAATTACTGCAGCCATTGCCTTGGAAGAAAATGTTGCAACACCA
>CAZRHX010000105.1:2285-6053 GCA_964599855.1 uncultured Tissierella sp.
CTCGAGAACCTTCAGATGAAGATTTAAAGAAAGAATGGGAAAAACTACCATCTGATAAACTTCAAGATAAATGGTATGAACTTTGGAGAAATTTTAATATAAATGATATATATGAACCTGGTTCTACTTTTAAGATTGTAACGGCAGCAGCAGCATTAGAAGAAAATTCAGCCAATTTAGATACTCATTATTATTGCGATGGATTTGTAAGAGATATAAAGGGAGTAACAATAAAATGTGCCAGTTGGTACAATCCTCATAAAGATCAAACATTTAGAGAAGCTATGAATAATTCTTGTAACGTGGCATTTGTAAATATTGGGCGACAACTTGGTAGAGAAAATCTATATAAATATATACAAGCATTTGGTTTTGGAGAAAAAACTGGTATAGATCTTTTAGGAGAACAAGCTGGGATAATACCACATAAAGTAGAAAATATAAAAGAAGTAAATTTAGCTACATTGTCCTATGGTCATGGTATAGCAGTAACACCTATGCAACTTGTAACAGCCACTTCTGCAATAGCTAATGGTGGAGATTTGCTGAAGCCTAAACTTGTAAAAAAAATATTAGATTCTGAGGGAGATACAGTAGAAGAATTTCAAACTGAAACTATAAGAAAGGTTATTTCAAAAGAAACTTCAGATACGATGCTAAGCCTTATGGAAACAGTAGTAAGCGATGGTTCTGGTTCAAGAGCTTATATACCTGGATATAAAATTGGCGGTAAGACAGGCACAGCTCAAAAGATTATAGATGGAAGATATGAAGATGGAAAATTCATATCATCCTTTGTAGCTGTAGCTCCAATTGATGACCCAAAGATAGCAATGCTGATTGTTATAGACGAACCTAGTGGTACATATTATGGTGGGTCTATAGCGGCTCCCGTGGCTAAAGAAATATTTGAAGATACATTTAAATATCTTGAAATACCTCAAAGACTTACTAAAGAAGAAAAAGAAGAAGATAAAGAAAGCATAATAGTACCAGATGTGAGAAATAAAAAAATAGGTGAAGCAGGAAAAATACTTGCAGATGTAGGATTGAGACATACCACTGAATATATAGAACTTACTAATGAGTCTATTATTATGGATCAGTATCCACTTCCAGGAGTATCAATTAAAAAAGACTCAATAGTAGATCTTTTCATTGATTTAAAGCCAAAAAAAGAAACAGTAATGCCATTTTTAACTGGTAAAGACAAGAAAGAGACAATAGATATACTAGAGGAGATGAGTTTGAAATATGAATTAAAAGGAAATGGAAAGGTGGAATCTCAAATTCCCCAACCTGGAGAAGAAGTTAATTCACAATCAAAAGTAATAATTGAGTTCAAATAACTAGTAAATAAACTAATTATAAGGCAACTTTAAAGTTGCCTTATAATTAGTTTTATTCTAATAGTAAGAAAATATTCAAAATAAAAATACTTATTTAGTTGAAAATTATACAAGATATATTTTAAAAATATAAAAATATTTATTTGAAAGGAGAAAGCATATGCTAGAATATAGACAGTTAATTATAAGCGTTAGTACATCATTGATAATTGCTTTAATCTTAGGACCTATTGTAATCCCTATGCTTAAAAAATTAAATATTGGGCAGAGTATTAGAGAAGATGGGCCTCAGTCTCATCTATCTAAATCAGGAACACCTACTATGGGAGGGATTATTATATTTATTGCACTTCTAATAGGCGTGTTAGCTTCAGGAGTTTTAAATAAAGATATATACATACTCCTATTAGCTACTATTGGATTTGGACTTATAGGTTTTATAGATGATTATATAATAGTTGCAAAAAAGAGAAATTTAGGATTAAAGGCATATCAAAAAATAATAGGGCAAGTCATTTTAGCTGTAATGTTAGCAGTATATCAAGCAAGTACTTCAGAGCTTGGAACTAAAGTTATAATTCCTTTCTTAAAGAATGAATATTTAGACTTGGGAATTTTCTATGTCCCTTTTATAGCTTTTGTAGTAATAGGTACTGTAAATAGTGTAAACTTAACGGATGGTCTAGACGGATTGGCATCAGGTGTAACTTTAATAATTTTAGCTTTTTTTGCATTTGTGTCTATGAAGTTTGGAATAGAAAGTATATCTGTATTTTCAGCAGTGTTAGCGGGAGCATGTCTTGGGTTTTTAATGCATAATGCCTATCCTGCTAAGATTTTCATGGGAGATACAGGTTCTATGGGTCTTGGTGGAGCTGTTGCAGGCATTGCTGTACTCTTAAATCTGCCTCTTATAATACCAATAGTTGGGGGCATATATTTTGCAGAGGCATTATCTGTTATAATCCAAGTTATATCATTTAAACTTACAGGTAAAAGAGTGTTTTTAATGAGTCCACTCCATCATCATTTTGAGCATAAAGGATGGAAAGAGACAAAGGTAGTTTTAGTATTTTGGTCTGTTACTGTTTTCCTTTGTCTAGTAGGAATAGTAGCTTTAAATTAAAAGGTAAGGTGAAGATATGAATTTAAAAGATAAAAAAGTACTTGTTATGGGTATTGGAATTTCAGGAGTATCAACTATAAGAGCTTTAGATAAATTGGGAGCTGAAATCATTATAAGTGATATGAAGACAGAATATGAGTTAAAAGAAATCCTGAAAGAAATTAAGAATATTGAATTAGAAAGTTATTTAGGTAAGAAAGAAATAGATCTATCTAAAATACAACTTATAATCAAAAGCCCAGGAATACCACCTAGTAATCCTATATTATTAGAAGCTATGGATAAAAATATAAAAATTATAAATGATATTGAACTTGGTAGTGCTGTTTCAAAATCTAAGAATATTATAGCTATAACAGGAACAAATGGTAAAACCACAACGACAATACTCACTGGTGAAATATTTAAAGCAGATAAAAGAAATTCTTTTATAGGTGGTAATATAGGAAATTCTATAATAACAGATATGATAGATGCAAAGGAACCTGATATATTTATATTAGAAACAAGTAGTTTTCAGTTGGAAAATACTATTGATTTCAAACCAAAGATAAGCCTTATATTAAATATAAGTCCAGATCATCTAGATTGGCATGGCGAATTTGAAAAGTATGTAGATGCTAAGAAAAGAATATTTATAAATCAAGATTCTAGTGATTACACGGTATTAAACTATGACGATAAACTTGTTAGAAGTTTTCAAAAAGAAGTTAAATCTAATATTATCTGGTTTAGTGTAAATGAAAAGTTAAACAGAGGAGTATACATAGAAGATGGAAATATAATTATAAATATAGATAAAAAAAAGAAAATACTTATTTCTATTGATAAACTTTTATTAAAAGGAAAACATAATTTAGAAAATATACTAGCCAGTGTGGCTGTGTCTGTTATTATGGGAGTATCTATAGAAATAATAGAATCAACTCTTTTAAGTTTTAAAGGTGTTGAACATAGATTAGAGTTTGTCGTAGAAAAAAATGGAAGAATTTTTTTTAACGATTCTAAAGCAACAAATATAGATTCAAGTAAGAAAGCCATAGAAGCAATAGGTGCACCTATTATTCTAATAGCTGGAGGATATGATAAAAATATAGAATTTGATGATTTGATAGATAGTTTTAATGGAAAAGTTAAAGCATTAATCTTATTGGGCGCCACATCTTCAAAGATAAAAGAAATAGGATTAAAATACGGGTTCAATGAAACTTATATAGTTAAAAATATGAAAGAAGCAGTCAATCTATCTTATAATCTATCTGAAGCAGGCGATAATATATTGTTATCTCCCGC
>CAZRHX010000106.1:0-6003 GCA_964599855.1 uncultured Tissierella sp.
AGTTTTTAGATAGAGTTTGTAAAGCTTCTAAAGTGTCCTTGACAAAGATAAGTGGAAAATCAATAGTCGGTAGAGGTATGTTTATTTGCCAAAGAGAAGCTATAGCTCCATTTTCGATAGCTTTATCTAGAAACTTATGTCCATCAAAATTATCTCCAATAAGAGGGATAAAGAGATTGTTTTCTACTATCTTTCTAGTGTCTGTGCAAACACCAGCGATTTCAATATCATGAAACTTTTCTAAAAGATCATAACCTCCAGCCAATCTTTCTATATCTCTTAAACTTTTTCTTATCATTAATGGGTCACCTTAACCTTTGAAATAGAAGTTTTTTCATCATACCTTTCAAGAGCGTAATCTATAAGTCTATCTATAAATTCTTTTAAACTAGAGTTATCAGTTTTTTTCCATAGCATTGGAGCCATACTTATAGAAGTAAAACCAGGCATAGTATTGATTTCATTTACTAGAATTTTATTTTCTTTTGTCACAAATATATCTACTCTGGCAATGCCCCTGCAGTCTAATAATTGATAAGCTTGAATTGCAATATCTCTTACCTTTTTACTTACTTCTTCATTTAACCTAGCAGGAATAACTGGGATGGCAGCTTTTTTAATATATTTTGCTTCATAGTCATAGAAAGCATCTTCCATCTCTAATTCACCTGAAAGAGAAGCTTTTGGATAGTTATTTCCTATTACACAAGTTTCAACTTCTTTACCTACAACTTCTTCTTGTATAAGTAATCTAACATCATAAGTAAATGCTAATTTTATACTATTTATTAATTCATCTCGACTTGTAGCTTTAGTAATACCCACACTTGAACCAGCATTTGCAGGCTTAACAAATACAGGTAGTTCTACTATGCTAAGTATTCGGTCTAAAGTGTTATCTAAATCTTTGTCCCATTGATATTTTTTTACGCTTGTATATTTTGCTTGTGGAATATTATGAGCACTCAAGATATCACTTGTAGAAACTTTGTCCATACATAATGCAGAAGATAAAACTTCATTTCCTACATAGGGAATATCTATTAATTCTAGCAGTCCTTGTACTGTTCCATCTTCACCATTGTTACCGTGAAGTACTGGGAAGACTATGTTTTTTTGAGCATGATCGATTGATTTTATAAAATCACCCATAGACTCGGTTACAGATTTATCTGTAGAGAGCTCAAGTGTTTTTTCTTCGATTACTTGTCTATCCAATTTACCGAATGAACACCATTGTCCTTCTTTAGTTATAAATACAGGATAGACATTATATTTTTCTTTATCCATCGCTTTTAAAATAGCAGTTGCAGATATAATAGAAATCTCATGTTCGACAGATCTACCACCATATAATACATACATATTTAACTTCATATAAATTTTCCTCCTAAGAAATTTTTGATTTAAATTTTATAGCATAACTCTAGCTTTTAGAATGACTTTATCTATAAAAAATGCTATCATATCAATATACAATTAGCAATTAAGACTAATATATAAAATTTAAATCACTACTATATGATTATAATACTTTATGAGAAATAATACTATTGCTTTATAGTCATAATCTCATAAATAATGAATATAGATAATAAAACATATTGAAAACTTCTAATTGTATGGAGAATTTGAAATATAGAGTAAAAGAGGAATGATAAATGTTAAGTTCGAAAATAGGAGAGATAGCAGCCCTATCTACTGCATTTTGTTGGGCAATTATGGGCTTGTTTTTTGAATCTGCAGGCAAAAGAGTAGGCTCACTTGCAGTTAATTTCATAAGACTTGTATTGGGGTTTTTATTTATAAGTGTATTTACATATTTTTTTAGAGGCCAGTTGCTCCCAGTGGATGCAAGCCTGCATAACTGGACATGGCTTGGTGTATCAGGAATAATTGGTTTCTTTTTGGGAGATTTATTTCTTTTTCAAGCCTATATAGAAATAGGCACTAGGATAAGTCTACTCATATTGGCATCAAGTCCACCACTTACAGCACTTTTAGGCTATATATTTTTAGGTGAAAAGGTTTCAATCCTTGGAGTATTTGGAATGCTAGTTACCTTTTTAGGAATAGCTATAGTTATACTGAGTAAGGAGACAGGGGAGAGGAAGTTTAAATTCACTCATTCTATAAAGGGGATATTATTTGCATTTTTAGGTTCCTTGGGACAGTCCTTGGGAAGTATCTTCAGTAAGGTTGGCATGGATGGCTACAATGCATTTGCTGCAACTCAAATAAGGATAATAGCTGGTTTTATTGCTTTTATGGTTTTGTTTTTATTTTTAAATAGATGGTCAGATTTAAAGGTAGCTGTAAAAAATAAGAGAGCAATGTTTCTTATAGCTTGTGGAGCTGTGCTTGGACCATTTTTAGGAGTGTCTTTTCAACTTATTTCACTTCAATATACAACAGCTGGAATATCAGCTACTATTATATCTATAATGCCCATAATTATTATACCTTTTTCTATAATAATATATAAGGAAAAGATATCAGCTAAAGAAATATTAGGAGCAATGCTTTCAGTAATTGGGGTAGGAGTTTTATTTTTAATTTAAAATATATAGTAAAAGAGGAATGATGAATGTTAGGATCTAGAATAGGAGAAATAGCAGCCCTATCTACTGCGGTTAGTTGGACTATAACAGGTTTGGCTTTTGAATCTGCTGGCAAAAGAGTTGGAGCGCTCACTTTAAACTTTATTACACTTATATTTGGTTTTACATTTTTAAGTATATTTACGTACTTTACCAGAGGTCATGTGTTTCCACTAGATGCAAGTCTTCATAACTGGACATGGCTTGGTATATCTGGATTTATAGGTTTCTTTTTGGGCGATCTATTTCTTTTTCAATCATATATAGAGATAGGTACCAGAATAAGTCTACTTATATTAGCATCTAGTCCACCACTTACTGCACTCCTGGGCTTTATATTCTTGGATGAGAAGGTTTCAGTATTTAGCATACTTGGAATGGTAGTTACATTTTTAGGTATAGCTATGGTTATATTAAGTAAGGAGAGTGGGCAGAGAAAATTAAAACTCAATCACTCTTTAAAAGGAATATTCTTTGCCTTTCTAGGAGCCCTGGGCCAGTCTCTAGGAACTATACTGAGTAAGCTCGGTATGGATGGTTATAATCCATTTGCAGCAACACAGATAAGGGTTATAGTTGGATTTCTATCTCTATTTATTTTATTTATATATTTAAATAAGTGGGGAGATTTAAAGGAGGCTGTAAAAGATAAAAAAGCAATTGCTATTATAGCACTTGGGTCCATATTTGGATCTTTTTTAGGAGTTTCACTTCAGCTTGTTTCGCTTCAATATATAGCGGCAGGAGTAACGGCAACTATTACATCTATAACTCCAATTTTGATTATACCTTTTTCTATTCTTATATTTAAAGAAAAGATTAAATCGAAGGAAATATTAGGAGCAGTGCTTTCAGTATGTGGGGTAGGAATTTTATTTTTAATTTAATTTAATATAGAAAGGTCTAATTATAGACCTATAGAGGAGATTGTAGAGTAATTCTATAATCTTTTTTTAATAAAGTTAGATGATAATGTTTATCATTTAGAAAATTGGATATATATACCAATAGAGACAGACACTTGAAAAAGTTTATATAAATTAAAGGAGAGATTTAAAATGACTTTTAAATTACCAGAATTAAATTATGCATATGACGCTTTAGAACCTAATATAGATGCACAGACAATGGAGATTCACCACACTAAACACCATCAAGGTTATGTAAATAATGCTAACAAAGCTTTAGAAGGCGAAGAAAAATTTAAAGATATGAGCCCTAAAGAGGTATTGGAAAACTTAGATAAAGTTCCAGAAGATAAAAGGATTGTAGTTATAAACAATGTAGGTGGAGTTTACAATCACAATATATTCTGGAAAGTGATGTCACCAAATGGTGGTGGAAAACCAAAAGGAAATCTATCTAAAAAAATAGATGAAGACTTAGGAGGTTTTGATAAATTCAAAGAAAGCTTTAATAAAGCAGCAGCTACTAGATTTGGCAGTGGTTGGGCTTGGTTAGTACTTGAAAACGGTAAGCTCTCAGTTACTTCAACTCCAAATCAAGATAATCCAGTTTCAGAAGGAAAGTTTCCAGTAATGGGTCTTGATGTATGGGAACATGCATATTATTTAAAATACCAGAATAAAAGACCAGATTATATAGAAGCATTTTGGAATGTTATAAATTGGGATGAAGTAGAGAAAAGGTTTAATGAAGCTAATAAATAAAAAATAAATTTTAAATTATTTTCCCAAAGATTAGATTTTTAAAATCTAATCTTTGGGATTTTTTACTTTTATGTGTATAAAGGATCTTAATTGGGTATAAATTTCACTGTGCATGTAATCGATATGTAACTATCCTATAAAACAATAGAAAGAGGTACTACAAATGACAGTTGAAGGTATAATTAACAAAATAGGAAAAAATCTTTCTCCATATATGGGTTCTTTAGTAAACCATTTACCTATGGCTCAATGGGCAGTATATAAATTATCAGATAATGCTGAGGCGGTAGATTTATTTACTATAGATTATGAAGATCAATCGAGGATAGATAAGGTTAAAAAACAATATAAAGAGGTAAAGAGTTTAGACGAAGCTCTGGGAAAAAGAGAATTATACGAGGGAACTTTGGATTTTTTTAAAAAAGAACTTTTAAATAAAGATATAGAAGAATTAAGCAAATATATATTAAATAAATACTCTCTTGGTATGAGTTCTGGATTATTTCATACTCTTATAAGAGTGGGTTATGCACTAGAAGGATATAGAGAAGAAGAAATGCTTAAAGCAGAAGTATTAAGAGCTCTTAGCTATTATGTTACCGCTTATAGAGAAGCTAATTTATTTGAAAGAGAAATCTCACGAAGAAATATAAGACAAGAGATAGAAAATCTTGCAGGAGATCTGCATATAAAGAAAATACTTGAAGGACACGATACATTGGGTCAAAGAATAAAAGCCCTATATAATGATGAGAGATATATGAATAAAGCTTTTATAATAAAGGGGGAAAACCATGAAAAGATAAAAACTCTCTTAAATCTATTGATTCCTCTATATTGTAAAACAGGAAATATAGTTATTCTCCACTGTATAACTGGGATTCATGCTTTAGTCATGGTAAAGGATTATTATGAGGATTTTGGGCAAGCTATAGATATATTGACAACTTGTATAATTACTCATTTAATAGCTACAGGGATCACAAAATATCCTGAGATGGTAGAAACTAAAACAGGTCTTTCTTGGTATTGTATTAAAGAGAAAGCGTTAAAATCTACTGATTCTCATGATCTTAAACTCACATATTCAGCTTCATTTTTAGATAAGATATATAATATTGAACAACTCAAAGATGTAAGTATTAAAAGAGTTAGGCACCAATAAAAAGATGCTCCTTAGTAGAAACTATGGAGTATCTTTAAGTGTCATGCCCTTTACGACTATCTTTCTAAGCCAATTATCATCAGAATATTTTATTTCAAGTGAGCCTTCTTTAGTTTTTACATCTTTTCTAACATACACATCTATGCCATCTAGAGTATATTTATTATAAATTTTTAAATTCATTGGTTTTCCCATCTTAACTGATGATCTAACATAAGTTACCTGTCATGAAGCTATTATCTTAAGCCAAGCAGTTATAGAGTTTTTCCCTTTTGATTTAATATATTCTTTTGCTTTTTTATCAATAGATATTTCCATAAAATCCTCCTCAATTATAAGATTACTCACTTCAATTATCTCCATACCCAATATTGAAGATCCAATAACAACTAGACAGGCCTGAATAATCAAAAGTATTTCATAAAAACTTTTTTATATTAAACTATTAAATCTATATAGATTATGATATTATAGTTATAGTTTTTGAAAAAAGAGGAGGAAGTTTATGTGGTTTATATTTGCAATTATTTCATTATTATCTTGGGGAACAGCTGATTTATTTTATAAG
>CAZRHX010000107.1:0-2027 GCA_964599855.1 uncultured Tissierella sp.
AACCTTGTGAATATTCAATGGGAGCTTTTATTCTATTAAAAGTTCTTTCAAAAAGCCTCATAAGATCTAAATGTGAAATGTATTTTAAATAATTCTTTTTGTTAAACTTTATTCTCAGCTTCAATTATAAACACCTCGCATCTCACAATCGTCTATACCACAAGCCTTACAACTTTCTCTACAATCCTCAGTAATCTCACCTAGTATTGATTTTTTATATTCTTTTATTAAATATTCTTTACTGACACCACAATCTATAAAATCCCAAGGAAGATTTTCATCTAAGGCTCTATTTCTAAGCGCATAAAAGTCTCCGTCTATTCCTGTTTCTTCTAACGCTTCAAGCCAAGCGTCAAACTTGAAATGTTCACCCCAACCATCGAGCTTACATCCTTTTTCAAAAGCTTTTATTATAACATTTGAAAGTCTTCTATCTCCTCTAGCAAATACAGCTTCCATATAACTTACTTGAGGATTGTGATAGTTAAAAGTAATTTTTTTATCTCTTATACTGTCTTTTAAAAGTATGGTCTTCCTCTTAAATTCTTCTATGGTATCTTGACCCACCCATTGAAAGGGAGTAAAAGGTTTAGGTACAAAGTAAGAAGCGCTTGATGTAAGCTTAAAAGAACCTTTCAAATCTTTTTTGGGTCTGTTAAAAAATAATTTTTTTACAATATAAGATAAGTCTTTTATTCCAAGTACATCACTATCTGTTTCAGTAGGAAGACCTATCATAAAGTAGAGCTTTATCTTAGACCATCCTTCCTTAAATGCATAGCTTACAGCATTTATTAGGTCCTCTTCACTCACTCCCTTATTTATAACATCTCTAAGTCTTTGGCTTCCAGCTTCTGGAGCAAATGTTAAACCACTTTTTCTTACTCTTTCCAATTCTTTTAAAATATTTATACTAAATGAATCAAGTCTGAGAGAAGGGAGTGTAACTCCTACTTTTTCTTCTTTAAATTCATCCATCAGATTCTTTATTAAAAACTCTAATTCTGAATAGTCGCAAGAACTAAGAGAAGAAAGAGATATATTTTCATATCCAGTATTTGATACTATTTTTTTTGCTATTTCATTCAACTTTTCAGGTGATCTTTCTCTTATAGGTCTATATATCATACCAGCTTGACAAAACCTACATCCACGAGTACATCCTCTAAAGAGTTCAAATACAACCCTATCATGGACTGTCTCTATATAAGGCATTATCATTTTTTCATGATAGTACATATTATCCAAATCTCTTATCCTGTTCTTTCTAATAGAAAAAGGCGCTCCTTCTTTTGCTATCCTACTCTTTATAGTTCCATCTTCATTATAATCTACGGTATAAAACTTAGGTACATATACTCCATCTAAACTTACCATAGCTTTTAAAAATTTATCTTTATCATAACCCTCTTCCTTATGTTCTTTATATATGTCCATGATTTCAAGGATTTTCTCCTCTCCTTCACCTATTAAAAACAGATCAAAGAAATCTGCCATAGGTTCTGGATTAAATGCACAGGGTCCTCCTCCTATTATTATAGGATACTTATCATTTCTATCTTCAGATAGAAGTGGGATATGAGCTAAGTCTAACATATTCAATATATTTGTATAACTCATTTCATATTGAAGAGTAAAACCTAAAAAATCAAAGTTTATTATATCTTCTTTACTCTCTAAACTATATAGAGGAAGATTCTCTTCTCTCATAGTAGCTTCCATATCTGTCCACGGACAGAATACCCTTTCACAAAGATAATCTTTTTTATCATTTATTAAGTTATAAAGTATATGTAATCCCAAGTGGCTCATTCCAACTTCATATATATCGGGATATGAAAAAGCAAAACTTACCTTTACATCTTTAAAGTTTTTTTCCACACTATTAATTTCCATTCCTATGTATCTAGCTGGTTTTTCAACCTTACTTAAAACCCTATCTAATTTATCTCTATCTACCATCAAATCACCCCTTACTCTATTTAATATATTATCACTTTCAGTTAAATTAGTCGAATAAATAAATA
>CAZRHX010000107.1:2127-5969 GCA_964599855.1 uncultured Tissierella sp.
TATTTATCATCTTTTATTTTGATGATAGGAATATTAGCAGTAATTGTGGATACTGGTGCAGCATTTCCATCTTTTTTTATTTTAGTTACTTTTATATCAAATGCTTCTTCATCGATATCTGCATATTCTGAAATCGCTTTTATAATATCAGATTTTACTATATCTAAAAACTTAGGTGACAAATCAGATCTATCATGAACTAATACTAATTTAAGCCTTTCTTTAGCTAAATTCTTGCTTTGTTCTTTCTTTTTACCAAATATCTTTAGAAATTCCAAAGTATCCCTCCTATTTCCCAAATATTAACTTGATTATTTTACTAAATTTACTTTCTGGATCAGCATCTAAATCCAACAATGGTACTTCTTCCCCTATTAAACGTCTAGCAATATTCATATATGCTTTACCAGCTAAAGATAGGCCTTGTATAACCGCCGGTTCACCTTTGTTTGTAGATATAACTATATCTTCATCATCTGGTACTACTCCAATTAAATCTATTGCAAGTATATCAGATATATCTTCTATATTCATCATATCTCCTCTTTTTACCATATCTGTTCTTACACGGTTTACAATTAAACGAGGCGCCTCTACTCCCTTTGCTTCTAAAAGACCAATGACTCTATCTGCATCTCTTACAGCTGAAATTTCAGGTGTTGTAACTATAAGAGCATGATCAGCTCCAGCAATAGAGTACTGAAATCCTTGTTCTATTCCAGCAGGTGAATCTATTATTATATAGTCAAATTCTTTTTTTAAATCTTCTACAAGCTCTATCATCTGTTCTGGTGCTATTGCAGATTTATCCTTTGTTTGAGCAGCAGGAAGTAGATATAAATTATTAAACTTCTTATCTCTTATAAGACCTTGCTTTAATCTACAGTTTTTTTGTATTACGTCAATTATATCATATACTATTCTATTCTCGAGTCCCATAACTACATCCAAGTTTCTAAGCCCAATATCAGCATCTACAACAACAACTGATTTATCTAACATAGCAAGTGCAGTACTTATATTGGCACTTGTAGTAGTTTTTCCTACTCCTCCTTTTCCAGAGGTAATTACTATAGAAGTCCCTCTTTTATCATTTTGCATATATTTTCCTCCCTTTTTAAATAAACCCTTTAAATTCTCTTTATCTATTCGGTAAATATGGTTCTATTACCAACTCTCCATCTGTAGTAAGTCTAACGACTTCTGGTACTTTATAATGAAAAGCATCTTCCTCTGGAGCTCTACCTATAATATCGCATATTTTAAGCTGACTTGCAAGTAATTTATAGGCTCCAATAATAGAATCTCTATCTCCTCCGAGTCCTGCATATACGACTCCCCTTAAAATACCTAAGACAACTACATTTCCATTTGCTTTTATAAGAGCACCTGGGTTCACATCTCCTACAACTACTACATTGCCCTCGGATTCTATTTCTTGTCCTGATCTTAAAGTTCCATATATAAATCTAGTCATTTCTCCTTTGATGTCAGTTATAGAACTTTCTATAGGTCTTATATCCATTTTATTGCTTTTTTCTATCTCAGGATGGAGTAGATCATCAAATATCTCTTTTAAACTTATATCAAGCTCATATTTATATTTAAGTAATAAATTTAAATCAAGAATCTCATCTTTCGTCAAATCGTCACTTTCTACCCCTGAAAATTTAATACCTTGATAAAACTCAAAGGTCTCACTTATCTTTTTATCTAACTCTTCTTTTATAGTTTCTATATCAGAGCCATATATATTAATAAGTAACCCTCCATCAACTCCTTTAAACTTAATAACTGGATTAGCCAATATTAATAATCCTCCTCTGTAAGTCGCTTCTATCATTATACTATAGATAATGATAATTTCCTATAAATTTAAAACTTTTTATTTATTTAAAGTCAGTAAATATTTTTTAATTATCTTTTTCATTTTCATTAAGTCCCAAATATTCAGCTATTATATCACGTGTCATAGGAGCTGCGTAGCCTCCACTCCCACCTTGGAATATTACTGATGCTATAGCTATTTCAGGGTCTTCATATGGTGCAAATGCTACGAACCAAGCAAAGTCATCATAGGATTGTTTTGTAGCTGGATTTATAGCTTCATTTTTAGCTGTACCTGTTTTAGCTGCTACATCAATTGGAAAACCATTAAATATAGATCTATAAACTCCTTCTTTAGTTACTTTTAGCATTCCTTTTTTAAGATCATTTAAATGTTCATAATCATTTAATTCTATTCTCTCAGAGTTTTCCTCATACTCATATACCGATTCTATATTGTTATAGTTTTTGATAGTATCTATCAGAGTAAGTTTATGCTTATAGCCTCCGTTTGCTATGATAGCAGCATAGTTGGCCATCTGTATTGGAGTATATGCAACAGCACCTTCACCTATTGTAATGCCCAATGTGTCTTGTATAGCCCATTTAGCAAATTTTATATAGGTAAACATTATAGCATCGGCTATAGGTTCTTCTCTATTAATTGAATTTATTATTTTTGCTTCGGGGTCTATATTGAGGTCTCTTAATCTTTTTATTGTTTGAGAATAAGTTATATCTTCATCTGCTTCTAACCAAGATAGAATTTCTTCTATGGTTTCTTCTTTTTCTTCTTCATTAAGTTTTTTACCATTTTCAAAAGTTTTTTCTATCTCCCTATTTAAAAGTGATTTTAATGAAATTTTAGTGTTTTCTAGCTTTCTATCTGGGCTTGGCATAGTTCCAGTTGATTCACCTGGTATATTTATTTCTATACCAGTCTCATCATTTAAACCAAATTTTTTACTCATATCAATAATATCTTCAACTTCTATTTTAACACCCAAATCTTCTCCTGTTTTTTGATTCCTACCCATTGCAAGAGTATAGAAATAATAGTTACAGGAATCTCTAAGGGCATCATATAGATTTTCATGTCCATGAGTTCTTCCTGAACTTGTCCAAAGCAAACAATTATATGATTTGTTCCCTATATCCACAGAACCCATATCTCTTATAGTTTTATTTGGACTAAGTCCTTTTTCAAGTGCGGTAAGAGCAGTTAACATCTTTATAGTAGAACCAGGTTGAACTGCTGTTTGGGTTGCTATATTGTAAAGTGGTCTTGGAGCTAGTGGATCATCTTCATTTTCTGGAAACAAGCCCTGCCAATCAGTACTATTTATTCCAGTTGAAAACAAATTAGGATCATAAGAAGGATAAGATGCACTAGCTAAAACTTTTCCTGTTTTTACATCTATTGCAACAACAGCTCCCGATGTAGCGTTTCTATAAGGTCTTCCTTTACTCCTATTAATCCCAAATGGGAAATTCCCCCATTTACTGGTATAGGTGCCACCTCTTTGAAGCTGTTCTAAGGTTTCTTGCAAAGACTCTTCTGCAACTTTTTGTAGATCTAAATCAATACTTAAGTATATATTATCTCCTGGAACTGACTTTTCTTCTTCTATTGTCTGTGTGCTATTTCCAACAGAGTCTACTTCAACCTTTTTAATACTTGCTTTTCCTTTTAAATCATCCTCAAAGCTCTGTTCAATACCTGTTTTACCTATCAAACTACTTGGAGAATATTCTTTTTCTTCTATATATTCTTTTATTTCCGAAGGCTGACTTATCTTACCTAAATATCCCAATATATGGGATGCAGTTTCACCTTCTGGATAGTATCTTACAGATTCTACACTTATATTTATACCATTAACATTTATCATGCTTTCTTCTATCTGTGCAACTGTTGATTCTTTTATTCCATAAGCTATATACATAGGTTGATATGCCAAATAACCTTGTTTTATAAGCTGATTATACATCACAAATATTCCTCTTATCTCATA
>CAZRHX010000108.1:0-5956 GCA_964599855.1 uncultured Tissierella sp.
CCATAGCAAATGATCCTATGGTTCTCCTAAGTGATGAGGCAACATCAAGCCTAGATCCTCAAACTACAGTCTCTATACTGGATCTTTTAAAAAGAATTCAGGCAGAGTTTGGGATAACTATAATAATGATAACTCATCAAATGGAAGTAGTAAAACAGATATGCAACAAGGTAGCTATAATGGATTCAGGCTTTGTAGTTGAAAACAATACAGTAGAAAACGTCTTTAACAATCCACAGACAAAACTAGCTAAAAGTTTTATAAGCTCAGTAGATCCATCTATGGAAGAAGAAATAATAGATCCAAACAATTTCAAAGGAACTATTATAAGGCTTGCCTATCTTGGAGAGAGCTCAAAAGATCCAATAGTATCGCAAATGATAAAAAGCTTCCAAATACAGGTTAGTATAATATCTGGAAGTATAGATAAGCTTCAGTCAACAAGCGTAGGTCACTTGATCCTTGAGCTTGTCGGTGAAGAATCAGAAATAAAAAAATCTATAGAATTCTTAAAATCTAAAAATGTAAATGTGGAGGTGATGGAATGAATGAATTGTTTTTAAAAGGAACTTTGGAAACACTATATATGGTTTCTCTTTCTACTATTTTTTCACTTTTGATGGGCTTCCCACTTGGACTTCTACTTGTATTAACTGAAAAAAATGGGATATGGCCAAAACCTAATTTCAATAAGGTTTTAGATGGAGTAATAAATGTATTGAGATCTGTTCCCTTTATCATACTTATGATATTGGTATTTCCACTATCAGACCTTATAGTAAATAAATCTATAGGTACAACTGCTACAATAGTTCCACTATCCATAGCTGCAGCTCCTTTTGTTGCCAGGATAATGGAGTCAAGCATCAGGGAAATTGATAAGGGCGTAATAGAGATGAGTCAGTCAATTGGCGCTAGTGTAGGAGAAATTATAAAACATGTCCTTATACCCGAAGCCCTACCTTCTATCGTAGCTGGCATAACACTTGTAATTATAAATATAATAGGATATTCTGCTATGGCAGGTGCACTTGGTGGAGGCGGTCTTGGGGACATCGCTATACGATTTGGTCTTTATAAAAGTGGAGAAAAACACAATATGTATATAGCTCTTATAATAATAATCATCTTAGTCCAAAGTGTTCAATTTATAGGCAACAAAATTATGTTTAAAATAGATAAAAAATAAAATTAGGGGGAATAAAAATGAAAAAATTATTAAAAGTTTTACTAGTTATCGCCTTATCATTATCAATTTTTACAGCTTGTTCTGATGAATCAGATGACACAACAAAGTTAGTAATAGGTGCATCTCCAGATCCTCACGCTAAGATATTGGAATTAATAAAAGATGATTTAAAAGAAGAAGGCATAGAACTTGAAATCCAAGAATTTACCGATTATGTTATACCAAATAAAGCCTTAGCTCAAAACGATCTAGATGCTAACTTCTTTCAGCACGAACCTTATTTAATAGATTTTGCAAAAGAAGAAGGTCTTGATCTTGTATCTCTTGGAAGTACTCATGTAGAGCCTATGGCCCTATACAGCGAAGAGCTTAAAGACATAAAAGATTTAAAAGATGGTGCTGAAATAGGTATCCCCAATGATACAGTAAATGGAGCAAGAGCTCTTATTTTGCTAGAAGTAAATGGTCTTATAAAAGTCGATAAAGAAGCAGGACTTAATGCTACTGAAAGAGATATAATAGAAAATCCTAAAAAATTAGAGTTTACTGCTCTAGAAGCAGCACTCCTTCCACAGGGTCTAAAAGATTTAGACGCAGCTGTTATAAATGGGAACTATGCTTTAGAAGCAGGTTTAAATCCAGTCAAGGATGGCCTTATAATTGAAGGTGAGGAGTCTCCATATGCTAATATAGTGGCTGTTAGAAAAGGTGAAGAAGGTGAAGAAAAGTTTAAAAAACTTTTAGAAGCTCTTCAATCTGAAAAAGTTAGAAAATATATTGAAGAAGAAGGGCAAGGAGCTTTTGTTCCAGCATTTTAAATAAAAAATAGTTTATAGAGCTAGCTCTATAAACTATTTTTTATTTAAAATTTATTCTTCAATCTCGTCCCTAATCTTCTTTAGTTTTTCCGTTGACAAATTCCAATCTCTATATCCTTCTAAAAGTAAATTATAATAGTGATCTGGCGGACTTTGAACAGCTTTTTCTGTCATAGTATAAGCGTGCGCCTCATAGGTATTACCTTTTCCATCTGAAACTTCTACTAATATCCTATCATAAAGATCAGGATACCCTTCTAAAACATCTAATGTTTTTAACTCTTCCTTTGATATTACATATATGGCACCAAGTACTTCTTCTCCATCCTTTTTTATAATATCAGCCAGTTCATTAAAAGTTAATTGATATCCTTTTAGTTTCACTTTTTTTACTGGTACTGCATCTGGACATCTAGACCACATATCTTTCTTGCTCAAATTACCTGCATAAGCAAAATATAACATTAAAATAACCTCCTCTATATACTTTATTTCTATTGATAATATATTACCCTAATATTAGGAATATAAAACTTTTGACTTTAGTTATCTTTAGTGTGAATTGGGTATCATATATTTATGTGGGAGTTAACAGGATAGGAGGATTTTAATGGCTTGGACAAAAGATAATTACCCAGATGCTATGAAAAACTTAGAAGAAGAAACTAGAAATAAAGCAATTGAAATAGCAAATGCACTCTTAGACGATGATTATGAGGAACGAAGATCAATAGTTATTGCTATAACGCAAGCCAAGGGATGGGCTTCTAAAATAAAAATATTTAAGTCTGATGGGGACAATCAACATGTAGTACCCCATTGCAATAATTGGGCAATACTAAAAGAAGGAAATGAAAAAGTGAGCCATGTATATGATACTAAAGAAAAAGCTTTAAAAAAAGCTAAGGCCATGAGCGAAAAAGAAAAAGTTAAAGTAATTGTTCATAAAAAAGATGGAACAATAGAAGATAGTTTAACTCCTTAAAACAAAAACAAAGATAACTCTATCTTTGTTTTTGTTTTTTCTACTAAAACTATGGGCACATATATCTTATGGTTAAAACTATATTAGAAGAGTCCATGTCTATTTTAGTGTATACAGTTGGATCTAGTTGCGTATTATAAAGACTGAATCTTTTAGAAGCTTCTTTTATGCTTTCCTCCGCCTCTTCACTTATAATCTCTCCATATTTATTTGCAATATTGTTTAATATATTTTTAGCCTTTTTCCAATTACTTTCCAAAGGAATTGCTATAGGTATTTCATGCCAAATATAAGATATATATTGTCAATTTTCATGAAGTATACTTAAAATCCGCCTTTTATAAAAAATAAAATCTTGACTGAGTGTAAACTCTTCTCCTCTTGGTTTAGGATTATCTATCTTTATTTCATGTTTTATTTCTCCAGGGCTTCCAGTCATAATATATATACGATCCGACAAAAGTATAGCTTCATCTATATCATGAGTGATAAAAAGAGTAGATAATTTTATCTTTTCCATTATATGGAGATACCAAGCATGCATCTTGCCTTTGGTTATAGTGTCAAGCGCACTAAAGGGTTCATCTAGAAGAGCTACTTGATGAGAAAAAAGATATGTTCTAAGAAGAGCTGCCCTCTGCCTCATCCCTCCTGAAAGTTCATGAGGATATTTATTTTGGCTACCATCTATTCCAAAATCTTCAAACTTCTCATCTGCCCTAAGTCTAGCTTTCTTTTTATCTTCACCTTTTATAATCAGGGGGAGGGAAACATTGTCTATTATTGTCTTATAAGACATAAGTAAATCCTTTTGAAGCATATAACTTATATATCCAGCCTTCCCCGTTATATCCTTATCTTCTAAAAAAACTTTACCCTTATCTGGAAGCAGGATACCTGATAGGACATTGAAAAGAGTGGTCTTACCAACTCCGCTAACGCCCAATAAACATACAAGTTCCCCTTTATAAACTTTTAAAGAAATATCTTTTATTATATGTTTTCCGTCATAAGTTTTTGATATATTTTCTGCTATAAGCTTTTTTCCCATTTATATCTCCTATTCGATTGCAAATTATTTAATCCGAAAGATAGTCGTTAGTAAATCCATATCCTTTTGGAATTTCTTTTTCAATTAGATCATTTTCAAATAACCATCCATAAAAACCATCCCATCTTTCTTGATCAATATAGCCCCACTTTTCAACTTCAGCTTTATATTGACTTGCAAGCCACTTTTGACTTTCCTCTACAAGTTCTTTATCTAGCTCTGGATTTAATTTTATAAGAATTTCGGCTGCATCTTCTGGGTTTTCTATTGCATATTCATATCCTTTAGCTAGAGCTTTTAAAAACATCTCAGTATCTTCTTTATTATTTTCTATATATTCATTGTTAGCAAGTAAAATCGGACTATAATAATCTAAAACTGGCTGTATATCTTTAAATGCAAAGTAATCTGTCTCCAAACCTTTTATTTCTGTTGCAATACCATCCCATCCGTAAAATACCCAAACAGCATCTATATCTGTATTCAATGCTGCTACTACATCTGTAACAGTACTTGGAACCATTTCAATCTCTTCAAACTTTCCACCATCTTTTTCTACTACAGACTTTATAATTTCCTTTTCAACTGGTAGATCCCATGTTGCATAAACTTTTCCACTCATACCTTTAGGTCTATCTATGCCCTTATCTTTTAGAGAAATAATACCTGATGTATTATGCTGAATCAAAGTTGCAACTGCTGTCACTGGAAGAGGATCTTCTCTTGCAAAAGCTGGAGCTACATAATCTTGAAAATCAATTCCAAACTGAGCTTTACCAGAAGCTACAAGAGGTGTTGCTCCATCTTCTGGTGGCTGAATTATGTCTACATCCAATCCCATCTCTTTAAAATAGCCTTTTTCTAAAGCTACATATATTCCTGTATGGTTAGTGTTTGGCGTCCAATCTAGAACAAGAGTTATATTTTCTTCATCTTTTTTACCTTCTTGATCTTCTTTGGCGCAAGCTGTAACAATAAAAACTAAGCATACTATAAAAATCAAAGCTATATTTTTTCTTTTCATATATAATCACTCCAGTTTTATATTTTTAATTTATCTTCATCCCTTGTCCAAGGCATAGCCTTCCTTTGTAAAACTGTTACTGCACTCATCAACAATAGACTTATGATAGATATAAATAAAATCACTGCAAACATTTTATCAAATGAATAAGACTTTTTTACCCTTGTCATATATACTCCAAGTCCACTAAAACCTCCAAGCCATTCTGCAATAACTGCACCTACTATTGAATAAGAGGCAGATATTCTAAGACTGGCAAAAAAGTATGGAAGAGAACTTGGAAACTTGATATGTTTAAATATTTGACTCTTTGTTGCATTCATAGATTGCATGAGCTTTATAGCATCTGGATCTGCAGAATTAAATCCATCTAAAAGTCCCACCGTTATAGGGAAAAAGGTTACAATTACTATAAGAGTTATCTTGGGTAAAATGCCATAACCTAACCATAAAACCAATAAAGGTGCTATGGCAACAGTTGGCACTGTTTGAGTTATGACTAGTATGGGATAGATGGATCTATATAAAAATTTAAATCTATCCATCAAAACTGCCACAAGAAATCCAAATAAAACCCCACTTGCTAGACCTAAAAATGCTTCTAAAAGAGTAATCTTGGCATGATTTATTAGTAAGGGAAAGTCCCCTATAAAAGCTTTTACAACTTCAACTGGTGAAGGAAGCATATATGAAGGTACAATTTCTGTACTAGATAAAATTTGCCAAAAAATCACTATCAATACAATAAATGCATATGAAGAAGCTTTACTTATGGTGCTTTGTAACCTTCTTATCAATAGTCAAAACACCGCCTTCTGGTTTAAAATTAATCTTTACATAACTCATTATAGATGGGCAACCCGCTTCAATAGCAATATATTGACATTTT
>CAZRHX010000109.1:0-5954 GCA_964599855.1 uncultured Tissierella sp.
ACTTATTCCTTCTGGTCTTTCAGATACATAAGCATCTATTATGCCAGACTCTAAAGCTACTCTCATAGCTGGGAAGTCGCTCATAGCCGTATCTTTTTTAACACCATCTATTTGATCTATTACACTATAGTGAAAAGTACTGAGTTGAGCTGTAACTTTTGCACCTTTAAAATCTGCTAATGTTTTAGCATTTTCATATTCTCCACCTTTTTTAACTACCATAACAAGATCTGATTTATAATAGTTGTCTGAAAAGTCTATAGACTCTTTTCTATCTTCTGTAGGGCTCATTCCAGCTATTATAACATCTACTACTCCTGAGTTAACAGAAGGAACTAATCCATCCCAACCTGTCTTGACTATAACAAGCTCTCTTCCAAGACCATCTGCTATCCTCTTTGCAATCTCTACATCATATCCACCAGCAAATTCTTTAGAATCTTCCATAGCAATTCCACCGTTAGAATCATCAAGTTGGCTCCAGTTAAATGGAGCATATCCCGCCTCTAGTCCTACCTTAAGTACTTCTTTATCTGTTGCTTCACCACTTGTCTCTTGGTCACTTGTCTCTTCATCATTCGCTCCGCAGCCTGTAAAGATAAAAAGTCCTATCATTGATAATATAAGTATGTTAAATAATTTCTTTTTCATAACAATCTCCCCTTTTTTATTTTTTTGTATAAAAAAAACACCTAGCCGCTATCTGGTGTTTTATATGCTTCTTAAATCACACCTCTTCCTTCTGACTCAAAATGAGATAGCTCAACATCAATCTACCGAGTAAATAAACTGATGACAGTCCTATACTTCTTCAGTATAGTCCCAGCCTTAAATTTTAGGTATTCAAAGCTTCGGCAAAGGTTCCTTTCCTTATTACATCACAAGTTTCCAGCTTCCATAATAATTACTCTTAACACTCTGCGCCTCTACCTCAACCAGTTTGGATGAGGATTTTTATTCAATTTTTGTTAAATTCATATATAATGGTATCATCTTAAAAAACACTTGTCAAGATTTATTTGCTTTCTAAAAAATTAAGTATCTTTATTCCTATTTGGATTTCAAATAGCTCATCCGAATCCTCTAAATCTGTGTCAGTTAAACTTTTTATCTGTTCCAATCTATAGGATACAGTTTTTGGATGAATAAACAATTCTTTAGATGTGTTTTTTATATGATTATTATTTTTTATATAGGCTTCCAAAGTTTTTAATAACTCGCTATTTTTCTCTTTGTCTATTTCCATCAAAGACAAAACACTTGCAGGGATATAAGTATTTATATCTTTTGATTTAGCAATATCACTTATAAGTTTAAAAGAACCCAGTTCCTCATAGTCAAAGATAGTATTTTCTTTATTTAGTTCTCTACCTATATTTATAGCGTCTATAGCTTGTTGATAGCTATTTATAAAATTTTCATATCCCTTAGTCTTTCTACCTATACCGGCTACAAATCCATCATTTTCACAAATATTCAGTATAAAAAGATTTAAATTATTTAAATCTTTTTTAAATTCCTTTAAAATCTTATTACTATCTATACCATTTTTTTCTTTTACAAATATTATTATATTATCATCTCTGAGCGAATAGACTCCTTGATACTTTTTAACTAGTCTGCCAAGTTTTTTCTTTAAATTATATTTGATATCATCAATATCAACCTTCATATTCAATACAGAAATAAAATATCTACCAAAGAGATCAATACCCGATATATTTGCTTTCTTTAAAAGAGTATCGTTTAATTCAGGCTTTCTAAATAATATATTATTTACTATATCATTCATAAATCTTTCTTCTACTTCTTTTACTGCAATATTTTTTGTCATATTTAAGGCTACATTTGTACACGCATTTTCTATTGCTAAAAAATCTAACTCTGTTACCTCTTTATTTAATTCTATGACACTCAGATATAGATTGGTATCATCTATAGATGATATTTTCGTTATTATTTGATTTATCTCGTTATTATCTATCTTTATCTTTGAATATTTATAAAACTCTTTATTGATCAGATTTTCTCGATCCCCTACTTTCAATATAATATCTATAGGATCTCTAAAAGTACTCAAGATTAAGTTGTGATTCTTATCATATATCTCAACTGGATTTCCAATTATCTCAGATAAAACCTCTATAACCTTCTCTATAGAACAATCCTTTATAGCCATTTCTCTAAATTTTTCATGGATTTTTCTAAAATATTCTAATTGAAATACCTGCTTTTCAAGTATTTCAGACATAGTAGGATACATGATATCAGTATATAAAATGTGCCTTGGAATTTCTATTATAGGGATAGAATTCTCCTCTCCCCATTCTATAAGTTTTACTGGAACTTTATCTATATATTTTCCTGTCTTTACAATCACGCCACTGAGTTTATCATTTAACAATCCTTCAAAAAAACTCATTCTTTCATGACTACTTAGCCCTTTGATTGGGATAAGACTAGTAATTATTATTTCTCCACCCTTTAACCATTCACCAATGGTAGTATCTTCCATAATGGTAATCCCTAAAACTCTATTACCAAGTCCCGCCGCACCACCTACAACTTTTGCCTCTCTATATGCTTTTAAACTTAAAAGATCTTTAACGGTTATATTCATATCTCAATCTCCATTTAATATTATTTTATTAAATATACTATACCCTTTTTAAAGTTTTTAAATTTAATTTTAAAGCAAATAATTTTTTCTTATTCATTTGTAAGTATAATTGCCCATATTATTCCAAGCATTATATCAGTACCTGATGTTCCACCATATTTTAAAACATCGCTTACTCTGTCGATATTTTTTTCCCCACTATTGAGCATTTGGATCAATTCGATTATATTTCTACTGAATTTCCCCTCTGTAGCTAATAATAAAAATTGTTCACTTATATCATTTGTATATATTCCTTTGTTCTCAATAATAAAATTTCTTATAGACAATATAGGATGTTTATATAAATCCATAGAATAAAGTATAGCCATAGAACCAACTAAAAAGTCATCTCCCGAAGGTGTCAGTCCTCTTCCTCTTCCTAGAAAATATTTTATTATCTCTACATCCTCCTTATCATCCTGGAAAAATAATCTTAGTTGCTTTAGTTTATCATTAAAGACAGTTATATAATCTTGTTCTTCAAATTTAGACTTTTGTCCATATATTATATTATTTAGAAGATTTTCATTGTCTATATCAAATCCATTTTCTTTTCCCAATAATGTTATATAAGTTTTCAATCTCTCTACTATTGTTTTTGATACTATATCATTATTCACCATTATATCCGAACTATAAGCCTTATCTTTATCTTGGATTAATATAATAAGATTGTTGATATAAATTTGACTTTCATTTGTTTTTATATGTAAAACTTTACTATCTAACTCATTTTTTAAATAGAAAAAATCAAGCTCATTCAATATTATTCCATAAGGAGGGAGTATCTTTGTGTTTACACTTATATTTACAATGATATTATTTATTTTTATATTAAAACTATTTTCGAAAATACTATGTAAAAAAATCTCTGGAGCTCCACTTAGGAGCCCAAAGATTTCTTTCATAATATATATTGGTTTTATAATCATTTTTTAGCCTGTATACTTTTCTACTAGAGCTTCTAAAGCTTTTGTAAAACACTCTAAAGGAGCTCTTACTGTTCCTGCACCTATTTGTCCTACTCCTGCATCTTTATGTGCAATACCTGTGTTGATTATTGGAGTTATTCCAGTTTCAACTACTTTTCTTGCGTCTATTCCAACACATGCACCTTTGAAGTCCCATGTAGGAATTGATAGATTTGGATTGTGATCTATACATATCTCAGCCATTTCATTGCTTATATTCTGTGCATCTTCAAATCCACCCGCACCGATAAATTTAGTTACGCCAGGAGCAGCTATCATAGCCATTCCACCTACACCAAATGTCTCAGTAATAGCACTATCCCCAATATCTGGGTTTGCTTGCTCTTGAGTATATCCTGTAAAGAAAAGTCCATGTGGCATATTAACTGGTGCTGTAAACCACTGGTCGCCCATTCCTGATATTCTTATAGCAAACTCATGACCGTTTCTAGTCATAGCAGTTACTATACTACCTTCTTCAATCTTTCTAGCAGAGTCCATTGCACTCTTAGTATAAGCCATCATTATATTTAAAAAGAATTGATCTGTATCTGCAAGGAATACTGTTACATCTTCCAAGTCTTTTTTATCTATATCAATCTTTAATAAATATGGCATTATATCTTTCATAAATAATGCAGATGCCGCTATGTTTCTCTGATGGAATTCATCTCCCATAGTTATTGCTCTTGAAACTATTACACCTAAATTCATTCCTCCATCAATTTCTTTAACTGCCTTAGATAGAGCTGGTCCAAGTACATCCTTTTGCCAATGTAGTCTATCTATTACTTCCTTACCATATGCTCCAAATCTTAAAACTTTTCCTATTCCTTCATTTAATATACAATATGCTCTATTTCCACCGTCTTTGTTTTCTACTACCAATACTGGCATATTTGCAGATGTAATTCCACCCATAGGTCCTACTGCATCTACGCTGTGACAAGGCATGAATTTAACTTCTCCACTTGAAAGCATTTTATCTGCTTCTTTTTCATCCTTTGCCCAACCTTCGAATATTGCTGCTCCATAGCATGAACCTTTCATAGGATTTGTCATTTGATCCCAAGTAAGTGGTGGACCTGCATGAAGTAAAACTTTATCGTTTAATTCCTTTATAACACTTTTTGCCGGAACTACGTCTATCAAATAAGGTTGTGCTGAAATCACCTTTTCAATTATTGCTTGATTAGCTTCGTTAATGTTTTTATATTTCATCTTTTCTCCTCCTATAATGAATTTAGTGCATTTAGTATGCCTTGCATTTTCTTATCTCCGCCTGCGATTGGAGCCCAATCATATTGAACTACCTGACCACCATGGCTTAATATCGTCTCTGCAAATGACTTAAGTCCAAGATTTACAACTCTCAAACCACCATTTAGCAAGTTTTCTTCTCCTTGCTTATCTTCAGCTATATTTTCGTTATTTATATAATCTAATGCATCTATAGCTGTATATACTGCTTCTGCATTTGTATCAAGAACTAATACTCCTGCTTCTTCAAGCTTTGCTACCTGATCTGAATAAACTTGTATATCTTCTTCAGTACCACATACTGCGGCAATAAATAAGATATCTTTTCCATTGTCTTTTTTATACTCTATCAACTCTTTTATATGAGGTGCAAGTTCCCCTGCCATATCTGGATTTCCACCATATCCTATAACATTATCCAGTAAAACTATAGCTACATCTTCCCTACCTTTTAATTCTTTTATTGCAGCTATACGAGTTGATGGATCTATCATTGGATGAGGTCTTCCTTGAGTATACATATCATCACCATAGTCTATTATCTCATTACCATCAAAATGTAACATATATCCTTCTTTTTCATTCTCTTCACTTACATCAAAATGTTCTGCAAATAGTATAGCAGCCTCTCCCGCAAGGGTACCTCCACCATAATATCCGTGAACTTTTGTCTGGCTTTTATTCTTTTTAATTGTATCTAGTTTATCTTTTACACTATCTAGATTATCATAATTACCTATAGATTTTGAAAGAGCCAATGCCTTATATGCAGCTTCTTCCAACGTAAATGCATATTGGATTTCTCCATCTTCTATTTTTTCCCCAAGGAATATGGCAACTACTTTTTTATCTAGTTTTTTAAGGGTTTCTATTACTTTGTTTTTTATGGCTTGAGCTGGTGGCTTAGAGATAAATACAATTACATCTGTATTTTTGTCTTTATTTAGCATGTTTAATGCATCTATTGCAGACGTTCCGCCTATCTCATCTTTTAAATCTCTTCCTCCAAGTCCTATAGCATGGGATATACCCCCACCGTTTCTTCCAATGATAGATGTAAC
>CAZRHX010000110.1:0-5937 GCA_964599855.1 uncultured Tissierella sp.
GGCCTGTAACATTAGTAAAAGAAAAAGAGGGATAAAATGAAAATAAAAAAAGAAAAGGTCCAAGGGAATTTTAAGAACAATAGTTTGCTTATATTGTTGGTTCTTGGAGGTATTTTTAATGATTTAGTACTAAGAGCAATGACTATAGGTGGTGTATTTAAATTAAAACCCATTATAACAAGTATCTCAATGATACTTATTATAAGTATATTAGCTTTATTTTTGTCTTATAAAAATAGAAACTATGTATATATTATTCTTTCTGGAGTATTTAGCCTTTTAAGTGCAGCAAATTACTTATATTATACACACTTTAGCTCATTTATATCAGTGAGTATTTTAAATCAAGCAAAACAAGTTGGGAAAATGAAAAATAGTTTTACAGAGACTTTAGATTTAAGGGTTTTAATCTTTGCCATTCCAACTATAGTTCTTATAATAGCTTTTAATATCTTAAAGAAAAAAGACTATTTTAAAGAATCAGAAGGTAGAACATCCAAAAGACAAATCGTAAGACCCTTTGTATTAGGAACTGTTATGCTTGTAATGGTATCCCTTACTTTGACATCAAGTGATTTTAGTAGACTTCAAAAACAATGGAATAAGCCATACTTAGTAGAACAACTTGGTATCTACTCTTATGCTACAGCAGATATAGTTAAATCTGCACTTGTACCTAAACCTACTGAAGCAGACGCTGCACAGTTTAATGACAAGCTACAGACTTTAATAGATAATAACAATGATTCTAGAATAGAAAATGAATATACAGGTATATTAGAAGGAAAAGATGTATATGTGATCCACTATGAAAGTGCACAAAATTTTGCAATGGATTTATCTTTTGCAGATGGCCCAGTTACTCCCTTTTTAAATAAACTATCAAAGGAAGGCCTCTACTTCAACAACTTTTACCCTCAACATTCTATAGGTACTAGTAGTGACTCAGAATTTACATTTAACACTTCACTCTATCCTATAAACAATGGTACAGTTTTTATAGACCATGTCGATAAAGAATACAAGACCATACAAAATTTATTAAATGAAAAAGATTATTATACAATGAGTATGCACGGCAACAATGGTGATTTTTGGAATAGAGATATCATGCATGAACACCTTGGCTATCAAGAATTTGTAAGCAAAAAAAATTATGATATAGATGAAGAAGTAGGACTTGGACTCAGTGATGAATCTTTCTATAGGCAATCTGTTCAAAAGATAAAGAAAATAAAAGAAGATAAAAATCAGCCTATAATGGCAAAACTTATTTCTCTTTCCCATCACTATCCTTTTGACGACTTCGAAACTTACGGAGAGTTTGATACTGGTTATTTAGAGGGAACTCCTATATCTAACTATTTAAAATCATTTAATTATGCAGATAGATCGCTTCAAGTCTTTGTAGAAGAGATGGATAGAGAAGGACTTTTAGAAAATGCAGTTATCTTGATTTACGGTGACCATCATGCTAAGATTTCAAGTTCAGATTATGAGACTATCTATAACTACGATGAAGAAACTGATACCATACTTGAAAAAGACGATCCCGATTATATACAAATAAATGGAGCATATTTAAAACAAGTTAGAAAAACTCCACTTATAATTTGGTCTAAGGATAAGTCTCTAGCAAAAACTATTGATATGCCAATAGGCATGGTAGATGTCATGCCTACTATCTCAAATATGCTTGGAATATTTAATCCCTATCAGATGGGAAAGGATATATTCAATCTAGATGAAAATACTGTAGCTTTCCCAGATGGAAGTTATATAGATAAAGACTATTACTTTGCTTCATCTAATTCAAAGCTATATGATATGGAGACAAACGAAGTATTAGAAACTGACGATTATCTTGAAGAAATAACTCCAAAGATCGAAAAAATAGAAAGTGATCTAGATATCTCTTCCAATATGATAGTCAATAATTTGATAAAATACTACGATAACTTTTTAAGAAATGAAAATAGTAAAACAAAAATTATAGAAGATAAAGAAATAGAGATTTTAAAAGAATAAAAAATATAAAGATTAAAAAAGATGATTCCTATCCTAGAAATCATCTTTTTTTGTTTGCTTTTAACCAATGCTGCCATATATTATTCCAAGTATATATACAACTATAGTCATACCCATAAAAACATATTTTGTCATAGGCTCAAACCAAGAACCTATTTTTTCTTTTCTACCCATTTGAACTGCTTCTCTTGCAAAGCCATCACCTGCTATCCAGAAGAATGCTAGTCCTGCAAGAAGTGCTCCAAGAGGTATTACATATATAGAGATTACATCCATCCAGATAGATACTGTATCTCCATTTTCAATAAAGATACCCACTAATGCAGTAAGTGCAACTATTATAGAAACTGATTTAAATCTAGACAGCTTAAACTTTTCCTGAATAGCTTCTATAGGTGTTTCCATAAGATTCATAAGTGATGTAAGAGCGGCAAAGAATACTGCTATAAAGAATACTATGGCAAATATATTTCCAAGAGGCATCTGCTTAAATACACTTGGTAGTGTTATAAACATAAGTGGAGGACCTGCTGCTGGGTCTAATCCATATGAAAATACTGCTGGTATAATAACTAAAGATGCTAAGATAGCTGCTAAAAAATCAAATGTTACAATATATTTAGCACTGTCTATTATATCTTCACTCTTCTTTAGATATGAACCATATACTACCGTTCCAGAACCTGCTAAAGATAATGAGAAAAATGCTTGCCCAAGTGCATAGACCCAAGTCTTGGGATCGAGAAGTGCTTCCCATCTAGGGATAAATAAAAACTTATATCCTTCAATAGCTCCGGGTAAAAAGAAAACTCTGATTGCTAAGATCAAAAATAATACAAAGAATGTGGGCATAAGAATTTTATTTACCTTTTCAATTCCCTTTGATATTCCAAAAGAAAGTATGACAAGCAGAAGCAAGAGTCCCAATAGATGATAAATAACACTTCCAAAGTTTCCCGCTATTTGTCCAAAATAAGCTCCAGAATCTTCTGCTCCAAGCATAGAACCTGTAAATGAACCGATCAAAAATCTAAGTATCCATCCAACTACTACTGCATATCCTATAGCTATACCGAGAGAACCTATTACTGGTATCATTCCAACTATAGCCCCATAGTCTTTACCCCTTCTTTTAAATGCCTTTTTAAAGGCTCCCAAGGGTCCAGTCTCCATGACTCGTCCAAAGGCCATCTCTCCAACAACTCCTGTAAAACCAATTAAAACTATAAACAAAAAATAAGGAATTAAAAATGCTGCTCCTCCAAATTGTCCAACCCTATATGGAAATAACCAAATATTCCCCATACCTACTGCCGAACCAACACAAGCTAAAATAAAACCGAATTTACTAGCAAAGCTATCTCTTACCAAATCCTTTTGATTTGTCATAAATCTCACTCCCTTAATATCTATTCTAGCATAAAAAAACTTTTACCATAATACTTCATTAAAAAGCTGAGAGATTAATCTCTCAGCTTTTTATAAATCATCCTTTGGAAGATATTCTGCATCATATCCACCTAGAACATCCATATTTTTTGGAATTTCTTCATCATTGATTGTATGACCATTTATAAGTTTTGATATTTCATCAAAAGAAGTATATCTGTTATTATCGTCATTCATAAGTGACCTTTTAAAATTTAAATCTTTTTCATTTGATTCTATATTGAATTTTGCCTGAGTATTTCCTTGATTATAGTTAGATTTGAATTTAACTCCATAAGCTTCTAATTGTTTTTCATTTCCAATCCATACTGGGATGCCTATCTTAACTTTTTCATATAGTTTTTCTACATCTTCATTAAACATCCTTACACAGCCCATGGAAGCATATGTTCCTATAGAGCTAGAGTTTGAATTTCCATGAACTCCATATTGCCCTCCACCACCATGAGAGATTCCCATCCACCTTTTGCCAAGTGGATTATTAGGTAGTCCACCAGCAATAGGCTTACTTACACCTGCACCGCCCCATGCAGGATTTTTAAGTTTAACTACTATCTTAAATTTCCCATCTGGAGTTAAAGATTGTGTATTACTCCATTTTTAATAAAATATAGAGTATTGGAAGATTTATTTATTATAAGCATATCTCCCTTATTATTTATATGTGGAACATAAAGGCCTATTTTATAGTTTTTATCTTTTGTTTCTTGATTCATTTTAGAGAGAGTTGATTTTCCAGCTATACCATCTACTTTTAAAGCTTTTGATTTCTGATAATCCCTTACTAATATTTTTGTACTATTGTCATAACTATAGCCCTGGGATACATTAGAAGCTTTTCTCGCTCTAAAAAAATCTTTTAAAAGTCTAATTTGGTCTGATGACTTTCCTATATCAAAAACTAGACCCCTTGTTTCTATTTTTATACTCTCAGGTCTATAGACTGGCTTCTCTGGTTCTACATATTCACCCTTTAATATTTGTTTAATTGTTGTAAATATCTTTTCATCAACTACCTTATTTCCACCTAGAATATAGGCAAAATCAACTTTTTTAAGTAAGTAATCTTTAGTGTTCGTATCTAGCATATTAGCGCGAGTTAATAATATTGGTATTCCCTCTTTTGCTCCTAGATAGCCACCCACTAAAGCATCTGCAAAAGAAACTCGTCCGTCATTTACAACTATTGCTTTTCTAACATTTGGAAAAAAATTCTTTGCTATCTCTATTGCTGTTTTTTCTCTATTACTACCCGCTACCCTATCTACAGTGATTCCTAGTTTTTCTAACTGTCCAACTACAGCCTTGCTAACCACCATTTCTCCACCAACTATAGTTACTTTTGTAATGTTTAAATCTTCTAGTGCTTCTATAGTAACTTCTGGTACTTTGTCTTTACTAGTTAATAAAATAGGATTTTGATTTCTTCCAGATACTGGTCCTATGGCTAGAGCATCTGCTAAAGAACCATTGTGACCATCATTGGCTAAAAATGCTTGATCAGATTTGCTATCTACTTCTTTGGCAATTTCTGCCGCTGTTTTTCTTCTGTTATCTCCCCATACTCTTTTTACATTGTAGTCATTTTTTATAAATCTTGTCTCGATTTCTTTACTTATTACAGTTTCTCCACCTAAAAGATAGAGATTCTTAGCCCCTAGCTTGCTGAGTTGGGCTTCTACAATCTCAAAATCTGAATCCCTTATTATAAGTAATGGAGCTTCCAATTTTGCGGCAAGCAATGTTCCTGTAAGCGCATCCACTTCACCATTGCGTCCTGTTAAAACTACATTCTCTGTTCCCTGTGGGTATACTTTATCACTTACTTTGATAGCTGTATGAACCCTGGTATCTCCAAACAGCCTTTTAACTATCTCTTTTTCTGTAGAAACTGATTCAGGAGTTGCTTGTGCTAATCCTGGTAATATCATAGATATTATTAAAATCATAACTATGATATTTCTAAAAAGCTTCATCATAATACCTCCTTTTATTTTTATAAGCATTAGTTCTTATTAACTCACTTGTATCCATATTACAACTTATAAGGATAAAAGTAAATATCAAGTCAAAACATATGACAAAATCACCTCTGATTTCTCTCCCATAGAAAGTAATTAGTTGTTAAAAGTTCTTACTATACTATATTGTTAATTTAAAAGAAGTATTTTTCATCTTAAAATTATCTATTTATAAGTCCAACAAGAAAACAAGCCTCTTGAAATCAAGAAGCTTGTTTTTATGGTTTTAGGTATTATTCTGTTATAAGCTCAAAATCCTATAAATAAAAATTATCATCATTCAGTGACTAGTCCGTCACTTATAAACTTACTTTTTCTTGTCTCTTCATCTTCAAGAAGACGCAAATAGTTTAGTGTCACAACCGAAGTGTCAGTTAACAAATCAACCAAATGTTGTTTATAAGGCGTGAAAATTGTTATTGCATAGAGAATTAATATT
>CAZRHX010000111.1:0-1418 GCA_964599855.1 uncultured Tissierella sp.
AAATGACCGATATTGGATTGAATGAACTTGTATACTCAATAGTCCTTAGATAACACACATAAAAATATATTTAATTGAGAATCTATTTTTTATCTAGGTATGGAAGCTTTAATTTCAACATAAGCTCCATCTTCTTTAACATCTTTTATAATAACATTTAATTCCCATAAATACTTATTATCACTCAATAATTTAACTGTTGAGTGATAATTTACGTCTTTTATATAAGGATATTTTAGTTCTCTAGATTTTTCAAGTGATTCTAAGAAATCTAAAGCCTGATCGTCTTTAAGCGTTAAGTGTTCTATTATAGTTTCCGATAAATATGACATCTGTGTTATATTTTTATGTTGTATAAAACTTTTTTGAGTCAAATCTAATATTGGGAATAATAATACTACTATAAGACTGATTATAAACAAAGCAGTAATGATATCTATAAATATAAGTCCATCTCTTTTCATATCCTTTTCCCCTAGAGTTTATTTATAAATTAATTTTTATTAATGCTAATTCTACAAGTAACTGGAGTAATAGTTAATTTATACTCTTCCCCAATTCTATTTAAAAAATAAATAGGTCCTCCAACTTCAGTAGTACCATTGGTTTTAAATAAAATTTTTGGAAGTTTCCCTTTATTATTTAATTTTGTACCATATTTAAAATATTTAATTTTTATTGTTTCTAATCCGCTATATATTCTATAACTATTGTCATCTATTCTAATTTCTATACCATAGTCTTTGCAATCCAATATAGCTTTATTTCTAGCAAATAATATATCTCGCTTTAATTCTTTGATTTCTTGAGCCTCTCTTATTGATTTAAAATATCCTAAATTAGGTACAGTCATAGCAACTAGAATAGCAAGTATAGCAATAGTAACTATAAGTTCTATTAAAGTATACGCATTTCTCTTCTCCATAAAAAATCCTCCACTAAAGATTTTTATTTTTTCTTAAGTTTTAATTTCTTCCCAATTGGAAGTATGCTTGACCTTACCATATCGTTTAGTCTCAATATCTCATCTACATAACTTTCAGTTCCATATTTTCTCCTAGATATATAAGAAATATTATCTCCCCTAACTGCTACATAAATATCATATTTTTCATCTGCTATGGGCTTTTCTTTTTCTTCATCTTTTTCTTCATCTTTTTCTTCTTCTTTTTCTTCTTTTGGTTTTTCATCTACTTGAATTGTATTTAAATTTTGTGAAATTTCTTGTTTTAAAGATTCTTCTTTTATTTTATTTTGATCTATATATCCTCTATATGGTACAAATGGATTAAGCTTGTTTTTAGTTGTAATTTTTATAGGAAGACTTGCATCTTCTCCATCAACTATACCAGTTAGACTATATATTCCTAAGTTTATATTTCCAATTATTTCTTTTTCTTCATCTTTTTGTATATCTA
>CAZRHX010000111.1:1428-5907 GCA_964599855.1 uncultured Tissierella sp.
ACTATTTTTCTATTTTCAGTTTCTAAATTTTTAATTGTTTCATTTAAAGATTTAAAAGTTCCTTTAAATGGTATTGAAACATCCATCTTTTGAACATCCTTGCCATTTAAAATTTCAATAAACGGTTCACTAAAGTCAATGCTTTCAATTTCAATATCTTTGTTCGAAAATATATTATTCAATATATATATTATATTGGGTTGATTCAAACTTTTAAAAAAACCTCTTTCTATGTTTCCTTTATCTATAGAAATTTGTCTTTTTTGATTTACTATTGATTCTTTATTTTCAAGTATACTATTGTTTTTTTCAATATCAAGACTATAGTTATTTATTTCAGATTCTAAAGTAGATATCTTCATATTTTGAGGATCTATTATATACTTAAAACTAAACCAAAATAAAACAACAATAACTAAAAGAGTAATAAGGGTTCTTTCGTTATTTGTAAGCTCTCTTAGTTTAACTTTATTTTTTTTCTTTATTTCCTTCATCATCTGAGCCATTTTCTACCTCCTCTTCAGGAAAATTACTTATTAATTCAAACTTATAATCTATTTCTTCTTTTGTAATATTTGAAACCAATATATTTTCAAACTTATTTACAGTTTTTAGCCCCTTTGTAAATTCAGCAATATTTAATTTGTTATTTGATATCCCAGTTATACTTATATTTTCAGGGCTTATATTTAGGCTTGTAAGAAATAAATCATTAGGTCTTTTATTTATAATTTCATCTATATAAGCTGACCCTATAAAGTCTTTTTCCTTTATCGAATTCTTTAAATCTTTTATAGACTCAATTTCTAACTTAATTTTATTAAGCTCTTCTTCTTCTTTTTTTATAGCTTCTACTTTTTTTAAAGTTTCAGGATTTTCTGCAACTTCTTTTAATTCTATTGATGCTTTAGAAAGCTTGTTTACTTGCCACTGATTTATTATACTATATCCTAATATGAGTATAGAAAAAACTAAAAAAAATATAGTTAAAAAGAATTTATTATTAAATTGAACTTTTTTCTTATCTATATATTGCGAAAAAAAGTTTATATCTCTCATTTATTTTCACCTCTTATTAATGCACCCATAGCATTTGAATATAAGCTTCTGTTTTTATCTATTGTCTCTATCAATGAAGTTATGTTTAACATTTTTATATTTAAATAATTTTGAAGTTTTTCTATCATTTCATCTGTACTTATAAGATCACCTTGCATAACTATCAAATCGATTTCATTGCTTTGATCTTCAGAATTGTAATATCTAAAAACCATCTCTAAACTATTAAGCAATCTAGATAAAAAGCTATTTAAAGATGTAGCAATTTCTAGATTTTCTTTTTCTGTTAAACTTTCGTCATTTCCATCTTTAGAATTAATTATGCTTTTTAATATTTCTCTTTGTGTTAGGTCTACTTTTGTGTCTACAGTTTCCAACATATCATTTATTCCTAAGTCTATCATTCTATATAATTCTATGTTTTTATTTTTTAATATAGTTAATTTTGTACTAGCAAATCCTATATCAATTGATGCAATTGTTTTTTCTTTAATACTAGGATTTTTATTTATAGTTTCATCCAATGATAGCAACTTCCTTACAGCATTTCCATGAAAATCTAAAACTCTGGGATTTAAATTCAAATCTTTTAACAAATGAAAATGCTGTTCAACTATAGATTTAGGAATAGCTACAATAAAGAGTCTCACTTTCTCACTATCTTCTTCCATAAAAACGCCTTGATTTATATATTGAACTATATAATCACTAGGTTCTATTGGAATATAATCTGTTATAGTATAATTTAATATACCTTCTATTTCTTCTATTTCTAAATTTGGAAGTACTATTTCACGCGTCAGGATATCTGATGAATTTACAACTACTCTAGTTTCATTACTTTTTATATTGTTTCGTTTAAAGAATGAATCTATAATCTCTCTTAGATCATTTTCATCTTTTATATATCCATTCTCATATATTCCTACAGGTAAATCCAACAAAAATGTATCCTGAATATTTAACTTCCCTCTTTTAAATATGCCTTCAACTATCTTTATATTTCTTGAACCAAAGTCCATAGAAATAATTTTATTAGCTTTTAGCTTCAATTCACTACCTCCTCTTTAAATAAATAATCTCATATATATATCTATAATGATATCTCCAAATAATAACACTATAAAAAATGATATAATAATAAATGGGCCAAATGGAATAGGATCTTTTCTAGTCTTTATTTTAAATCCTAATAATCCTATAGAAATTATAGATCCTACTAAAAATGATAAAAAGATCGTCAATAATATATACTTTACACCTATAACAAAACCTAATGAAGCTATTAAAGTTACATCTCCCCCTCCCATACCACCACGGCTTAAGATAACAATAGATAAAAATAAACCTCCTGCAATCACCATCCCTAAAAGACTATTGATTATATCTGGTGAAATTCCATAAATAAAATAATTTAATGCTTTATGTATTAAAGATAATATTAATATAGCCACTATTAAACTATCTGGGATAATCATCTCTTTTAAATCGATAAATGAAATAACTATTAAAACCGAAGAGATAAGAGCATAAAATATAAAATCCAATGAAAAGCTAAAGTGCCAAAGTAACATTAAATAGATGATCCCATTTAAAGATTCAACCATTGGATATTGACTACTTATCTTCTCACTACAGTATCTACATTTACCTTTTAATGATAGGTATGAAATCACTGGAATATTGTCATGACATTTTAGCTTTGTATTGCAATTCGGACAATGCGAAGCTGGAAAAGCTATACTTTCCTCTCTTGGTATCCTATATATGCATACATTTAAGAAGGAGCCTATTAAAAGTCCATATATTAAGATTAACAAATTCATAAGTTCCTCCTTAAATAATAATTTTTTGTCTATTTAGTATATCGGCTTATTACAATATTGTTTAAATATATTTACTATTTTATTTTAGTATATTTATAAAAAAGTTAAATACTTAATTGAAAACAAAATAATGTCTCTCATAAAAAAATCCTCTTAAGTCTAAACTCAATAAATTTTTTTATTAACTATTATGGAGTTATTGTAAAACTATTATTGGGGTAGTTATTATACCAAATAGAAATAGCTCCATAGTCTTTTGATATAACTGCCTCCCTATTCAAAAGATTTCCAGATAAGGCATTAAAGGTATTAATTGGCTGTTTGAACTTCAATATCATCTTTGTAGGGTCATCTTCATCTCTTTTCGCAAGAGCAAGTTCACCTAATTCTTCATTTAGTACTATTGAAGAAAGACTAAATGAATCTTCAATTTCCAGATTAAAGGTTATTACTACAATATCTTCTTCATCTTTTTCTTCAAATTCAGCTGATAAAACTTCAATTCTTGGAGCTTCTATATAGATAGGCTCACTTAACTCTTCTAGCCCCATCCTTCCGCTTAAAGAAAATGGAGTAACACTATACCTTACATATCTATTTCCAAAGTTATTTATAATCTGTTGATGATTATAAGAATATGCATTTTTTAGTATCTCATAGTCTAATTCATTATATTGATTCTTCCTACGAGTCTTTGAATCCGTGTATTCTTTCATATTTGGAATAAACCCCTTATTAAATGCATCAGAATATGTTACTCCTGCCTTAGCTTCATTCCATTCTTGAACAACTACATAATCATCTATTGTTGAGCTGGCACTTTCTTCACTAGAAATTTCATCCGAAACATACCATCTATACACATTCATCAAATGCTCATTTTTAGTTGCAGCAGTTATATCTACTTCACTTACAAATAGCTTGTATTGATCATCAAATATATGTATAGTAGTAGGTTGAGGAGAAACATTAATATCAGAGTGATTCTTAACAATTAGTTTTGGTGGTGACTGAATTATTGGTATTATAGGAACCGTTGTCTGTTGAGGTAAATATACTTTCACCTGCCCACTCGTTGTAGTATTTACACTTAATAAATGAACAGGAACATTTACACCAAAAGCTTCCACGTAATTTGATCCTGGATTTGGTGGTGAGGAGAATCTTGATGCATCAATCTGTTCTTCCACAATAGACTGGTCTTCAAACATAGCTTCCGTGAATTTTTCACTGTCAATAAGATTTGTATAACTGAAAGAAATTAGTGATAAAAAAGCTGTTGCTAACACACTAATCATTGTAATAGCTAAGATTATCTCAATGAGAGTAAAGCCTTTTCTCTTCATTACTACACCACCTTTCTAATTTGGTCCACCAATATGCCATAGGGCATCGCTGATATCTTTTTGTATACCACTGAAAATCGCCTCTAATGCTTCAACTGAGCCCGCCTCATAGTAGACAGTATCTCCCGTTGTTGCCATAGCAATATCCTCAAGACTTCCATAATCAGCTGTTACATTGGAGAAGCCTATTACGTAAACTTTAATTTCTTCATTTGTACCTTGCTTATAATTCTGTACCAATTCTCCTA
>CAZRHX010000112.1:0-5890 GCA_964599855.1 uncultured Tissierella sp.
CCCTCGCGCTGGTTTTGAAGACCAGAGAGCCCACCAGAACTCATCTACCCCCATAATTCTATGGTGGTTGATACTAGACTATCTTAGCATATATAACATTATGAGTCAAGGGGTAATTTTGGTTTTGCGTCGCCCTTACGACGTCGTAATAGATATAACTCTTTAAAAGTAGAATAAAACATATTCTACTAGACTATACTATCCTTAAGTTTTCGATAAATCTTTAAAATAATAGTACAAGCGTATATTCATGAACTCTCTTACATTTTGTTCCATTAAATGTCTAATTGATATTTTACGTCTATACTATTTATATATCTATTTTTTATATCAGCTAAATATTTTAGTAATACTATCCCTTTGTAGCTATTGATTAAGTTACCATAATTAATGTCAATACCATGAATAATACCATGTCTATTAATTAAATCTTCATCTATTTTATCACGATTCGCTGTACTCATGCTCATGGAAGTTATCAAATCAAGAGGTAATACGTATAGAGTATATTCAAAGTCAGTACTATCTATATTTTTTGATATATATTTGTATTTGGCTTTTTTAGTTAATGGTTCGTTACCATGTTTTGTAAAGGCAGATTTATTAAACATTTCAAAACTTATACCATCTGCCTGCATCAGTAAAATTGGAACGCTCAAATTATATTTACCCTCTAAGCGAGCCTGTAATGAATCATTAATTATTTCAGCTCTATTTGGAAATGTTTCAATAATTTCATTAACTAATATTTCATAATTTTTTTCTATATAAGAACACATTATATTATCAATCTCACTAGGTGTTCCATCTACTATCCCAACCAGCTCTTTTAGATTTATAGCAGTAAGTAAATACCATCCATTAACAGCTAATCTTTTATGAATTGATTCTATCATATCTGGCATCTTATAAAGACCATATAAAAAACAAGTCATAGTATTATTTATTTTTTGCCAATCCATAGATTCTATCTTTTTTCTAAATGCTTCCAATCCTCTATTTACTTTGTTTACTTTGTTAAAAAGTTTTTCTTGATCCACATTAGTTTCCTCCTTGCAAATACTAAATTATAAAAAACAAACAATTATATCTATCCTATATATTATATATTATAAGTAATTTTTAATGAATCTCTAATTCATTTTTTGCGTTACATCGAATATTATTCCTCCACCTTTAATATATAATTCCATCTCCGAAATGTATCATTGCGCCTTCTATCATATTAACATCCTCTGTTGCTTCTGCTTCTATAAACTTCTTACTAAATAACTTTAGCTCATTCATTGATTCTATTAATAACTGATCATTCTCCTCCATATCTGTAAAATCTTTTTTATATACAATAAGGTCATCAGCTAACCAATCTATAGTCTGTACTTGTACTAATATTTCTTCCACCCACTTCTCCTCGCCTATTCTACTTTCTTGCTCCATTAATTTCATAAAGTTAATGACTCTTACTCCTAACTCATACTCTATATCCATGCCCCACTCTATCATCTCATCATCGGACATTTCATAGTCCTCATTCATATCTTCATCGAGATCATTTAATATATTGTCTTTAGTTTCATCTTTTTCTTTAGATATATTTTCTTTATCTTCAGTTTCTGTATCCTTTTGTACTGGTAATTCAATGGGTTTGTCTATCTCAACTGGTGGATCTACCTCTATAAATTCTTTAGAGCAACCTGAAATCATTACTATTAGTAGTATAAAATATAGTAGTAAATTCTTCTTTTTCATAATAATTCCTCCTAGTTTACTCATCGCTTTACTATTTTGGGCATCTCTCTATAATTAGTTGAATTATTCAATATATTTACCTCTCTTAATAAAATACATCATATCATATTTATATGCTTTATTAGATCAAGTGGTGGTAGTTTCTAAAATAGAAAAAGATAAACCATATGCTCTTTATAAGTTTTAAGAGATATAGTTTATCTATATTAATAAAATCTCTTCTTCTTATTAGCTAAAAATTGCTTAACAAGATTTGAAGTAAACTGCACCCTGTTAAGTAGTATTTTTAGTTAATAGGGTCAAAGCTTAATTTACTTCATAATACTCATTTACTGGATTGTTTTTATGAAAATCAAAAAGCTTTCCTAGACTAATATATCCTATGGAATATTTACCATTATGAGGATCCCAAACACCATAAGAGTCCATAGCTTTTTGGTATCTCTTTTTTTGTGAGGAACTTAAGTTTATTTTTTTTAGGTTTTCATTATTTTCGATATAGGAAATAAATCTAGCACTATCAAGTTTTTTACTTTTAACCATATTATAAACCACATTACCTATAAGTCGATGATCTATGTGTGTTGATTCTTCTCCTTCTGTATTACAGAAGGAATCTCCAATCAAGGTTATATGTGTAGCATTTTTATATTTATTTTCAAACTTTTTAACAATATTTTCTATATCGTGATAATTTAAGCCTTGATCTATTCGGTTCATAAAATAGACGTTTTCTTTTTTCACTCCTAAAAAGCCAGTAGCACTTAATAACTCTTCATTTCTAGCCAATACAAAATCCTTAGAATCTATTTTGGGAATCTTTTCATTTTCTAAACGTTCATTTATAGTATTAATTGCTTTTGATTTTGATCCATCTGTTACGCAAACTATTATTGTTTCAACGCCACTATCTATAGCATTAATTATCGCTGAAGACATAAATAAAGTTTCATCATCTTGATGTGGTGTATAAAAGATATATGTTTCTCTATCACTTCCCATTAAAAACAAACTTGCTGTAATTATTATAATTATTATAAATAATCTTTTTTTTGACATAATAATCTAATCCTTAAAGTAATTATCGAAGTCGATATAGTTTAAATCAGGATTAGATATTGACATCACTTCATCATTTGTCATCTCAGGTATCGGACTGAGTGGACTATCTTTTGTCAATCTCTCAGTTTTGTTTTGTTTAAATAACCAATCTATGATTCTTTGATCTTTATAAGATAATAACCAGCTACTATGAGAAGAATTTGCAATATCTAATACTACATCTGGTAAATACACGGTATACTTTGGATTATATCCTAAGGATCTGTATTCATTTATCATTTTATTAGTCAAATCAATGCTTCTAACACTATCATCATAAGCTTGAATAAACCAAGTAGGAATATCAGCAATTTTATCAGAATTAGGGACAACAGTATCTATAACAAATTCAGCTCCTCCAACGGGATTATTAGGTCCACCTCCAACTAAAATTAAGGCAGCAAAATAATCTGGTTTAACAATTGCCATATTAGCAAGCCCTTCTGCACCTGTTGACATCCCAGTAGCATATATTCTATCTCCATCTACTGAAGGATATTCAGCTTTTAAATTTTCTAGCAAAGCAAAAGTTGCCTCTATTAAATCTTCATCTCTCCAAAGTTTGTTTTCTCCTGACTGAGGAATAACTACTATGCTGGGATTATCCTCTTGAACTTCAGGAAAAGCGTAAATTAATCCAGATTCGGACTTTGTAGTACCTAGTGTTTGTCTATTATCTTTTCCTCTTTGACCACTTCCGTGTAGAGCCATAATTAAAGGAATTTTATCATAATTATCAATATTATCCGGAACATATATCCTGTAGGGTATGTTTATATGTTTATATGAAAATTCTTTATATTTAAACTCATTTACTAATTCATACTCAGAAAATATTTGAATTTCTTCAATAGATATAGATTCATCTTCAAAAACTAATCTAATTTTATTAGGAGCTTCGACAGGAATATACCTATCTATCACTTTTGAATCATAGTTTTCAAAACTTTCTATATTTATCCATTTATCATTTTTCAATATTTCAACTCTAAAATTTTGAATGTTTTTATCTGAAGTAATTTTATATCTAAAAATATTTTGTTTTTTATCAAATGTGAAAATTATTTCTTTATCTTTATCTGACGTATTTAACCACTTACTTTCTTCACTATTATCAATTGCTTTATATGCTTCTGAATCAGATGATTCGAAGTTTTTAGTTTTAAGTATTGAATTATATATAATCGATCTTTTTTTATCCAGTAATTCGGTTATCTTTTCATTTAAGTTAGTTTCTGAATCAGATATTGTCAAATAGTTTGCAAATACAGAGTTGTTTTTTTCATTTATTTTCTTAACAATTTCTTCATTATCATCATCAGATATTAAGTAAAATCTATAATCGGTTATTTCAATATCTGACGATCTAAATGTGTTTATAACATCTAAAAGAGAATCTTCATCTGCCTCATCCAATAATATAAAATTGAAGTTTTCTTCAAAATCATCTGTTTTTTCTATTATATCGTTTATTGTTGAATTACTTATTTTACCTAAAAGTATTATAGTTGAATATTCACTTTCGCTAAAATTTCCTTCAGATTCAAAATAAGAAAATTTTACAGGATCTTCATTATAAAAACTTATACTTGTTTCCTCAGTAAAATTCAAATTTAAATTTTCTTTTTTTTCTAGATCCTTGTTTTCACACCCAATTAAAAATAATGATAATATAATAAATAATATTGTTTTTTTTATAGTCACAGTAAAATTCCCCCTATGTATTTAATATTGATTAACATTGCATGTAGTCTCAATTTTAAGATTTATTATGATAGGATTAAGTGCTTTTTTTAAAAAACCCAAAGACAACTTCAAACTATTTTAATTTATATTTCTAGTATTTATTGTATAATAATATACACAAACATTCATAAGAACATTCCTTTATATGATATATCGAATTTTGGACCTATGTCAATATATATCCAGCTTATCCTCCTAAGTTTATTTTTTTTATAATATTATTTATAGTAACCTTTTATTTCATCACAAACATCAGATATTCTAGTAGTTAAGATAAGAGCCCTATTTAATGATTGAAACCTTTTCAAAATTAAGTCATATTTTTTCAAGTCTTTTTTCCTAGGTATACAATCTAGTTCTTTAGCTATTAACTTTATATAATCTATTAATTCAGGATTAGATAATATTGTAGTTTTTTTATCCATTAATATCTCCTCTATTGATTTATATATTTATGCTCAACTGAATAATTGCTGTTACTAGCGCTAATATTGCAGTAATTATTGATAATAGTAATTCAATAATAGGTTTTTTACTTTTATTTTTATTAACTGTCATTGCTTCTTCAATTACAGGATAATCATTTGGTCTTTCTAAGAAAAAAGAAATTCCTTGTAACAAGAAAAAAAAATCCACTAATAAGAAAAATTATAACTATTATTTTTGAAATAATAATCCAAATTTGTTTGAATAAAGACTTGCTCTGTAAAACATGGATTAGTATTCCTGGAATAAAAAATATGAAACTTATCCCTAGATAGCTAAAACCATCATTCTTGAAAATACGAGAAAGCTCAATAAACGAACCACCAAAACTAATTATTATAGATATCCATCCAAAAGAATTTATTATCTTTTCAATCCATCCATTTATTCCTATATAAATAGGTGTGTAGAATAATATTATGCCTACAATTAAAAACCAAGTCGCTGTAAAAAATCCAGACCATTTTGGATTCACTTCGTTTTTTTCACTAGAGCTTTATCTTAATAATATTTAAAATATACTCTCTAAGTCTATATTACTATAAAAATTCAACTTTTACTTATTAGTTTAAATCAATTTTATTAGATCATATTTATATATAATCATTTGTAAATTCTAAACCGTTGTCCGTTTGAACTAGTTTACTCTTGAATCCTAGCTTGCATTCTAACTTTTATAAAAATTTAGATATTGTATATGTATTATTTGCATCTATTAATTCTAAATATCTTTTTCTTGAGTATTCATAAATTGCTGTTATTTGATAGTATCTGCTTATATGACTTGCAAAATCTATACATTCATTAG
>CAZRHX010000113.1:0-5874 GCA_964599855.1 uncultured Tissierella sp.
ATGGTGGAGAAATGAAAGATGTAGTAGAAAGTGTAAGAGTGTTAAATAAAGATGGAGAAATAAAAGAATATTCTAATGAAGATATGAATTTTAGATATAGGGGGAGCAGAGTAGTTGACGAAGGGCTTATAGTTTTAAGTGTAGTCTTTAAATTAAAGCCTTCGAAAAGACAAGATATAAAAGCTAAAATCGATGATTTAACAAATAAAAGAACTTCAAAACAGCCTTTAGAATGGCCAAGTGGAGGAAGTACTTTTAAAAGACCAGAAGGATATTTTGCAGGAAAACTTATAGATGATTCAGGACTAAGAGGGCTAAGATATGGTGGAGCTAAAGTTTCTAATAAACACTGTGGATTTGTAATAAATATAGAAGATGCTACATGTAAAGATGTATTGACCCTTATAGATATAATAAAAAAAACAGTTAAAGATAACTTTGATGTTGAACTCCAAAGAGAAATAAAACTGTTAGGGGAAGAACTATGATGAGATTAGTTGGAGATTACCATACACATACAATATATAGCCATGGAAAAGGTTCTATAGAAGACAATGTAAAAGTTGCAATAAAAAAAGGGCTGAAGGAGATAGCTATCTGTGATCATGGACCAGGTCACTTTTTATATGGTGTAAAAAAGAAAAATATACCTTTTATGAAAGAAGAAATACTCAGATTAAATGACAAATATTCTGAATACGGAATAAATATTCTTCTTGGAGTAGAAGCAAATCTTATAGGCTTTGATGGAATGATAGATATGGATGAAGAACTTATAGATAATACTGACATTTTACTTTTAGGATATCATTATGGTGTTATTCCAGCTAGCTTTGGAGATGGCATAGGTCTTTATATAAAGAATCCTTTAAGCAAACTTTCAGGAATTGGTAAAGAAGAATCAATAGAGCTAAACACATTAGCTTTTATAAAAGCTATAAATAAATATCCCATAGACTTTATAACTCATCCTGGTGCTAAGGCAAAATTAAATATAAGAGAACTTTCAAAAGCCGCTGGTAAGGTAGGAACTTCACTGGAAATAAATGCAAAGCATGGTGAACTTTCAATTGAAAGTATAAAAATAGCTATGGAAGAAGAAGTAGATTTTATAGTGAACTCTGATGCTCATACTCCTGAAGATGTTGGCAATATAGAAAAATCTTTAGAGAGAATAAGGGCTGCTAATCTTCCACTAGATAGAATAAAAAATATAAGAATATAGGGGGAAAAAAATGGATTTTTTAATAATCACAGGTACATCTGGAGCGGGAAAATCTCAAACGATGAAGATTTTAGAAGATATGGGATATTATTGTATGGATAATTTGCCGCCCAGTTTACTTCCACAAATCGCAGAACTTTTTAAAGAGTCTAAGAGAGGTATGAAAAAAATAGCAGTTGTCATAGACACTAGAGGTGGAGAGTTTTTTCATGATCTTTTTGAATCCTTAGATGGATTAAAGAAAATTGGAATAGAGTATAAGATACTTTTTGTAGATGCAGAAGATGATGTAATAGTAAAGAGGTATAAAGAACTTAGAAGAGTGCACCCCCTAAAACCAGAAGGTAGAATAATAGAAGGAATAGAGTTAGAACGAGAACTCTTGCAAGAATTAAAAGAAAAAGCATACTTTATAATAGATACTTCAAACCTAAATCTTGGAATGCTTAAAGAGAAATTATATAATTTGATTTCAAAAGATGGAGAAAAAAGAGAAATTAATATACTTGTTACAAGTTTTGGTTTTAAAAATGGCATATTATTAGATGCAGATTTAGTTTTTGATGTAAGATTTCTTCCAAATCCATTTTATATACCTGAGTTAAAAAACCATTCTGGAAGAGAGGCTAAAGTGATGGAGTATGTATTTAAATGGCCTCAAACTAATATATTTATATCTAAACTTATAGATATGTTAGAGTTTTTAATTCCATATTATATAAAAGAAGGTAAAACTCAAATTGTAGTTGGAATAGGATGTACTGGAGGCTTTCATAGATCAGTGGCTATGACAAATAAATTATCCCAGATTCTAAAGAATAATGGTCATAGAGCTATAGCTACTCATAGAGATATAAAAAGATAGGTGGTAAATATGACTTTAAAAAAACAAGAATATCAACCAGAAGTTGTAGTAGTAGGTGGAGGGACAGGACTTTCTATATTGCTTAAAGGGCTTAAAAAATTTACTTCAAACATAACTGCTATAGTAACAGTTGCAGATGATGGTGGAGGTTCAGGCGTGCTTAGAGAAGATCTTGGAATGCTTCCACCTGGAGATATAAGAGCCTGTATGTTAGCTCTTGCCAATACAGAACCTACAATGGAGAAGTTGCTTCAATATCGCTTCGAAGATGGGATGTTAAAAGGGCAAAATTTTGGGAATATATTTATAGCGGCTATGAATGGTATATATGGTAATTTTGAAACAGCTATAAAAGAATCAAGCAATGTACTTGCTATAACTGGAAAAGTATATCCTATGACTTTAGATAATGTTAAAATAAGAGCCGAACTTCATAATGGTACAATAGTTGAAGGGGAGTCTCGTATCTCCATAGAATCTACAAAGGCAAAAAGCAAGATAAAGAAAGTATCTATAGAACCTGAAATAACAAATCCTCTTCCTGAAGTTCTCTTAGCTTTAAAAGATGCAGATCTTATAGTATTAGGTCCAGGGAGCTTATATACTTCAGTTATACCACATCTTCTAGTAAAAGATGTGGTAGAGGCTATATGTAATTCTAAAGCGCCCAAAGCATATATAGCTAATGTGATGACAGAGCCTGGAGAAACCGATGACTATAAATTGTTAGATCATGTCGAAGCAATATTAGATCATTCTAGAGATGATATTTTAGATTATGTAATTGCAAATACAGAAGATGTACCCATGGAGTCTTTAGACAGATACACACATGACGGTTCCATCCCTGTGAAAATAGATGAAAATGACGAAAAAAGACTTGCTCAAAAAGATATAATACTTATAGCAAATTCATTGATAGATGTCAGGAAAAACTATATAAGACATGACAATATTAAACTCAGTGAACTCTTAGTTCATTTAGCAAAAAATAGACCCTAGAGATAGGATCTATTTTTTCTTTTTTTCTAATAATTTACCTATTAAAGTTCCAGCACTTCTTTTAGTGAGTGAATCATAGTTGATTTCTTTGTTTAAATCATCAGCTAATTTCTTTATTGTTTCCATCTGTCTTTTAGTAGGAGCTTCATCTACTGTGTATTGCTCTTCTAGATCGTTAACATCCTCACCTATGGAAAGCTCTTCTATCGCTGTCATACCTACATTTGTAAGGTCACGAAGTGCTCTAGCCTTAGCTCTAGTAGAGGCCATTCTAATAATATGAGGTGCTAGCATATTGTTTACAGATTTAGGACTTGCATCTCCTATATCACTAAATCTACTTTTTTCAGTAGTTGCCACAGCTCTTGCGATAGCTGTCATATTATTTTCTTCATTTGGGAATTGTAAAAGCTCCACATCTAAAGATGTAATTCCCATCTGATGAGCTAAATCTAAGAGACCCTCATATGTTACAAAACTTTTACCCTGTAAATTTATAATGAATTTTTCATTTATCATTTTTTTCACCTCTGCATAATATTATCCAAGACTTTAAATTTTGTTATTATCTAGTAAGATATAATAAAGCAAGCTCTATAGTGTTTTCAATAGCTTCTATATGGGTTCTTTCAAAAGAATGAGAAGCATCTACTCCAGGACCTATAAGAGCAGCCTTTATATCATAACCAGCTCTTAGAGCTGCAGATGCATCAGAACCATAGAAGGGATATATATCTACTTTGTAGTTTAATTTATTTTCCTCAGCGAGTCTTGTAAGTTTTCTTCTCATATCCAAATCATAGGGACCCGTACTATCTTTAGCACATATTGTAACAGAAAACTCATCTGATGTCTGACCATCTCCAGGAGCTGCCATATCTATCGCTAAAAATTCAAATGTTTTATCAGGTATAGAAGCACTAGAACCATGGCCTACTTCTTCATAATGACTTATGAAAAAGTTTGTGGTGAAATTAGGTACTATATTATTCTCTAGTATTTCTTTTACTATAAAAAGAATAGCTATAACACCTGCTTTATCGTCTAAATGTCTGGATTTTATAAAGCCATTATCTAAAATTTTAGTTCTAGGGTCAAAACTTATAAAGTCACCTACTTCTATTCCTAGTTTTATGACATCTTCCTTAGAACTTATCTTTTCATCTATTCGCACTTCTATATTGTCTATATTTCTTTCTAGTTTTTCTAATTCACTTCCATGAACATGAGAGGAAGCTTTAGTAGTCATAACAGTTCCTGAAAAAATATCTCCATCCATAGTTTCTATTTTTACATCTTCTCCCTCTATAGTATTATATGAATATCCTCCAAGTTGAGAGATCTTTAATCTGCCATTAGATTTTATTTCCTTTACCATACCGCCCAGCGTATCTACATGTGCTGAAACTGTTACTTCTTTTGAAGTATCTTTTCCAGGAACAGTAACCATTATGTTTCCTTTATTATTTTTCTTTACATTTAAATTTAAAGTTTTAAATTCATCTTCTAAAAACTCCATAGCCTTATATGTGTTTCCAGTAGGACTTGGAATCAATAGAAGTTCTTCTAGCTTCCTTAGTATTGTTTGACTCTTCATATTTGTTTTTATCTTCCTTTCTAAAATGTATTAACCTTATTATATAACAAAAATATCTTAAATTCACATAAAAACAAAATAAGCTAACAATATCTATGGAAATATAGTATAATTAATATGTTCTTAATGATTGAAATCAATTTGTTTTCTAGGAGTTGATTATATGCGAAAAGAGATTAGCTCTGGTGGTGTTGTGATATTTGGCAATACTATTTTACTCCTAAAGAAATATAATGGAGACTGGGTTTTACCAAAAGGTAGAGTAGAAGAAGCTGAGACTCTTGCTCAAGCGGCTTTAAGAGAGGTAGCAGAAGAGACCGGAGTCAAAGCAAGTATTATAAGATATATTGGAAAAATAAATTATAAATATAAAAGTATTAAATACGATGAAATCGTTTCTAAAATAGTACACTGGTATCATATGGAGTCTTTTTCTATGGAATGTAGACCTCAAAGGACTGAAGGCTTTATTGATGCAAAATTTGTTCATATAGATAAAGTTATACAAATATTAAAGCATCAAGGTGAAAAAGAAATAATAAAAAGATTTTTAAAACTTAAATAATAGAAACAGGTGGTAACATGTCATTTTCTCAAAAAACTAAAAACGAACTTTCAAAACTTCCAATTGAAGATAGCTGCTGTTCTTTAGCTGAACTTTCAGCCTTAGTTCGAATGTGTGGAACTATACAGATAAGTGGATCTAAAAAGATCAATCTCAAGTTTTCCACAGAGAATGCAAGTATAGCAAGAAGAATATTTTCTATACTTAAAAAAGGCTACAATTCTGATATAGAAGTTATGGTAAGGCGCAACAGACAACTCAAAAAAAACAATAATTATCTTATAGCCATAGGAGAGAGTCATATATCCAAAAAGATACTTTTAGACGTTGGCTTTATTAAAGAAAAAGAAATGAATATATTTAACCCAGATTATAAAATAGATAAAAACATCATAGTAAAAAGATGCTGTAAAAGAGCCTATATAAGAGGATCTTTTTTAGGTGGAGGATCTATAAGCAATCCTGAAAAAACTTATCATTTAGAAATGGTTACAAACAATATAGATCATGCCAAAGATCTATCTGAAATAATAAATTCCTTTCATCTAAACTCTAAGATAGTCTTGAGAAAAGATAATTATATAGTTTATTTGAAAGAGGGTGAACATATAGTGGATATG
>CAZRHX010000114.1:0-5843 GCA_964599855.1 uncultured Tissierella sp.
TATATGATTTATTGAAGAAAGATAATTTAACTAAAAAAGAAGAAGAACAAGTAAAGCTATCAGCTAAAAAGCTATATGAAGCTATTATAAGAGAAGATAGTGAAACAAAAGTTGTAGACTGGTATAAGGATGAGCAACCTAGAAGACTTGTAAAATCAAGAGTTGCAGAAATATTAGATAGATATCTACCCAAAAGTTATAGTAGGAATATATTTAGCAGGAAATCAGAGATAGTATTTACTCATATAATGGAAGATGCAATGATGGGGTATGAGAGATATGTTAGTTAAGGGAGCAAAACTAACTAATATGAGCGCTTTATATGATGGAGAAGACTTTGAAGATTTAGATGTTTCAGATAATATAACAGGATCAAATTTAATAAAAAACTATAATGTCATATCGAATTGGCTTGATAAAGAGTTAACTGAAAAACATAAATTAACAATGATGAAAACTTACAATTGTTTAATGACGATAGAGAGAGATTTGAACAAGAAAGAAATAGGTTAAGTGATTATTACTTTTAATATGATGAACAAATTCAATCTTAAATTTAGGGCGATGAATACTTTTGGGCCTGAAGAATTAGAGGAAAGACAGAAGTTGTTATTTGATTTAACCAAAATTATATGGAAATAGAATATTTATCCATTAAAATAAAAAGCTTAAAAGTTTTATATTAAGTATATTGAAGGGAGATTTTATATGAAGATTATAAAAAACATATCTGAAAACATTGATAAATATATATCTATAGTATTGAGCTTAATAATCCCTTTGGCTACATGGTTTTTTTATAAATATTCAATAAAACATAAATATAAGAGCTTGAGCTTAAGCAATAATATAACTAGGATGTTAAAAGATATGATAATTGCTATATTGTTTTTTCCTATTATGACTATTTTTCATCAAATATTTATAATTATTCTATCAAATAAAATTTTTGATATTGAGAATTTAATGGCAAGTAATGCTCTGTTTCTTGCACAGCTTGTTATAGCATTGCCAATTCTAATTCTTATATTTAAAATAGTAAAGGATTATACAGGGGAATCTAAAAGATTGAATAAAAAAGAAGTAAAGGGAATAAAAGCTTTGGCTCCATATATTGGTGGTTTTGCCATAGGCTTGGTCAGCATTATTTCTTCAGTTATATTATTAGGGATTTCTTATTTTATAATAATAAGTAATTTGAGCAATGAAGAGTGGATAGAACTTATTCCACTTTATATACAGGTTATAGTGTTGTGGTTATTTGCTATAGGTGGAATATATGATAGCATAAACGTTAGTTTAGTAATAAGTATTAAAAGAATAAATATCCATTATTCTAAAGATGGAACCAAAGAAGTAGCTTCTAATATAAGTTATAAAGATTTTACTATAGATAAAAACTTTATAAGCTTTTATAGAGAAAATAGTAAAATTGTAAGTGTAATTCCTGCTGATAGTTTAATTAAATTAGAATATATATATGAGGACTCAATATACATATTTGGAGAAGTAGTCCTCAAAAAATAATAAATTATTAAATCCTAATAAGAGCTGTTTTCTATCCTCTAAAACAAGAATCTTGTTAAAATGGACACAGAATATTGTTAAATGGACTTGAAATTTCTCAAGAAATAGTGTATAATTGTGAATAATTAAAATATTAAATAAAAGAGAACCTTAATCAGAACATTGAAATAGGAAAGCCATACATATAGAATCTTGTGACTGGAAGAAGTAGATAGAGGAAGTTTTCAGCGAGTTAGAGTATAGTGTGAGTCTAACAAACAAAATCTATTGAAAAGGCTCCATGAAGATTGTCGGCTAAATGTCGTTAAAGTTTAAAGTGGAAATAAGAGATTATTTCAATAAGAGTGGTACCGCGAATAACCTTTCGTCTCTTAAATGAGATGGAGGGATTTTTTTATTTAAAAGGAGAGATAAAAAATGGATTACGGTAGTCAATCAATGATAGGTAAAATAAAAAGCATTGTAATAAAACACCCAAGAGATGCTTTTATAAGTCAAGAAAACCTAGATGAAAATGCAGCCAAGTACAACTATATTGGAGTTCCAGATTATGAAAAAACTTTGGAAGAATATGGGGAGTTTGAAAAGATAATAAAGGACAATGTAGAAAATGTATACTATCTTCCTAAAGATGAAAGAGCAGGACTGGATTCTGTATATGCTCACGATACGGTTAAGATAACTGAAAAGGGCGCTATTATATTGAACATGGGCAAGGAAGTTAGGAGAGGGGAAACTGGGGCTACAAAGGATTTTCTTAAATCAATAGGTGTTCCTATCCTTGGAGAAATAACAGGAGAAGGCAGGGTTGAAGGTGGAGATGTTCTCTGGTTAGATGAAAGGACTATAGCTATAGGTAGAAGTTATAGGACCAATGATGAAGGTATTAGACAGATGAAGGAATTGACAAAAGATCTAGTTGATGAATTCATAGTGGTTGATCTGCCTCACGCTAATGGTGAGGAAGAAATCCTTCATTTGATGTCTTTAATAAGTTTAGTGGATAAGGATCTAGCAGTTGTCTATTCAAAGTATATGGCTATATTTTTTAGAGAGATGTTGCTAGAGAGAGGTATTCAGCTTATAGAAGTTCCAGATGATGAGTATGATTATTTAGGGGCAAATGTATTGCCGCTTGAGCCAAGAAAGTGTGTAATGCTTAAGGGAAACCCAAAGACTAAGAAGATGCTAGAAGAAGCTGGGGCAGAGGTATTGGAATATAGTGGTCATGAAGTTTCATATAAGGGTATGGGCGGGGCGACTTGCTTTACTATGCCTTTGTATAGACTTTAATAATATAAAAAATGACAAAAAAACTAAATGGAGTGATGGTTATGTTTAAGAATGCAATAGTAAGAAAGCCTAGTAAGAGTATGGTTGAAGGAATCACATCAGCACCGGAACTTGGAAAGCCAGATTATGAATTGGCTGTAAAGCAACATGAAGACTATATTGAAGCTTTAAAGTATTGTGGGGTAGAGGTAACTATTTTAGAAGCAGATGAAGAATATCCAGATTCATGTTTTGTAGAGGATACAGCTGTATTGAGTGATAAATGTGCAATAATAGCCAATCTTGGAGCAGATAGTAGAAAAGGCGAAGAAAAAGAGATGATTGATACAATTAAAAAGTTCTATCCTGAAGATAAGATCGAGTATATCAAGGCTCCGGGAACACTTGAGGGTGGAGATGTTATGATGGTTGGAGATCATTTCTATGTGGGCTTATCTGATAGAACCAACCAAGAGGGTGTGGATCAGTTTATTGCAGCTCTTGAAAAGCATGGATTGACAGGTTCAGCAGTTGAGATGGATGAGTTCTTACATCTTAAGACAGGACTTGCTTATTTAGAGAATAACAATTTACTTGTAAGTGGAGAGTTTATAGAGGATCCTACTTTTAAGGAGTTCAATAAAATCATTATAAGTGATGATGAGCAATATTCTTCAAATAGTATATGGATGAATGGAAAAGTTATAGTGCCAGCTGGCTATGAAAAAACTAAGAAAAAGGTAGCAGATGCAGGTTATGAGGTTGTATTGGTAGATACTTCAGAATATAGAAAACTAGATGGTGGTTTAAGCTGTCTTTCTTTAAGATTTTAATAAGAAGAGAGTTAGAAAACTTAATTAGAAAGTCCAATGAGCATTATTCTAAATAGAGTAGAAGGAGAAGCCTATTATGGATTTATTAGAAGTTATAGTTTACGATTATTTATGGGGTGTACCATTAATAGTATTGATATTGATTATAGGGGTATTTTTGACTCTTAGGACCAACTTTTTCCAGTTTAAGAACTTAGGTCATTCAATGAAGACAACATTTAGAAAGACTAAAAAGGAAGATACTGATGATGGAATTATATCGTCTTTTGAAGCTTTTAGTTTAGCCTTGGGTGCTACTATAGGTGTTGGAAATATTGGAGGGGTTGCATCGGCTATAGCACTTGGTGGACCGGGTGCCATATTTTGGATGTGGATAGCAGGTCTTATAGGTCCAATTATAAAGATGGCAGAGATAACTTTGGCGGTTTATTATAGAGGAAAAGATGATCAAGGAGAACTCTATGGAGGACCAACATATTACATTGCTAAGGGTATAGGAAAAGAAAAGAAACATAAAAAATTTGCTAAGATATTAAATGTTATATTTATAGGTGGATTTGGAACTGGTTTTTTTCTTACAGTTCAAAACTATACTATATCAGAGGCAATTGCATCAACTTTCAATATAAATATGATCCTAGTTAGTGCAGTATTTACTGTGTTTTTATATATACTTATTGCTGGTGGCTTGGTTTCTTTGGCTAGATATGCAGCTAAAATAGTACCTTTCATGGTTGTCTTTTATTTGGCGGGTGGCTTGTTTATTATATTTAAAAATGTAGATATGATTCCGGAGTCATTTAGACTTATATTTTCTAGTGCCTTTACTGGTACTGCTGCAACTGGTGGATTTGTAGGAGCTACCATAGCTCAGTCGATGAAGGTTGGAATGTCTCGTTCAGTATTTAGTAATGAGGCAGGATGGGGTTCATCTCCTATGATACATGCATCAGCTACAACAGATCATCCAGTAAGACAAGGTCTGTTGGGTATTTTTGAAGTTTTTATGGATACCATAGTCGTTCTTACTGTTACTGGATTAGTAATAATGGTAACTGGAGAATGGAATTCAGGATTGGATGGAGCTAGTTTGACCTTAAGTGCTTTTGAATCTGGCTTAGGTGGAATTGGAAGGATAATATTGACTATTGGAATATTCTTGTTTGGTTTGACTACAGTTTCTGGTATATATGCTCAGATTGAAGTTTTAGTAAGATATGTATTGGGAAATAAGTCTCCAAAGAAAGATCTGATTTTAAATATTTATAAATGGATGTATCCCTTACCTGGATTTTTAATGGTTGTAATTGCAGTATATCGTGGTATGCCGGGAGTTCAAGTATGGCTCTTTGCGGATATGTCTACAGCCTTACCTATATTTGCAAATATAATTGCCTTGTTGATATTGAGTCCTAAGTTTGTGGAATTGTTAAAGGATTACAAGGCTAGACATGTTGATAAAAAAGGTTTTGATGAAGACTACAATGTATTTTATGAAGATAAAGCTTCTGAAGAAATTGAAGTAGAATAAAGAGACTTCCTATTAAAGTAGAGACTTACTGTTGATAGGAAGTTTATTTATGCTTTTAATTGGTTTAGAAATTCAAAAAAATAAAAGTAGTAAAATAAAGACGAAGAGCCTTATAATTTAAAAACTAGAGAGAGAAAAATGAATTATTAAAGCTCTAAAGGGTATGTAAATTATATATGTTAAAAAGGAAGTGTTATAAAGTGAAGGATTATATTGTAAAGGAAGTTGATAATCTATATACTGTTATAGGATTAAAAGAGTTTAGAAAAACTGAAGGAGTAAGTTTTGATATCATGCTGGGCGATATGATTCCTAAGATAGATGCTATAGATAGAGTTATACATGGTTCGGCAGCTCTGTCTCCAGGTCCTGTGGGAGAGATTGAAAGACCTTGGTATATGCATCCACATCAATCGGATAATCTTTTGGTTTTAACTGGTATCAGATATGTTGATCTCTATAGTTTAAAGCATGGCAAGATAGAAACCTTTACAATTACGCCTCAATATATAGAACATAATGGTCAAATAATATTAGAAGGCGGGGGACTGGTAGTTTGGCCTCGAGATGTTTTCCATAGAATAAGGAGTGGAGAAGATGGTTCTGCTTCTGTAAACTTTGCAAGCCATTATGAGGGTTTTGACATAAGGACAAATTTCAATATCTATGATTTAAATACT
>CAZRHX010000115.1:0-5839 GCA_964599855.1 uncultured Tissierella sp.
CTAGTATAAGGGACAGGGATTAAGTTAAATCTTAGTCCCTTTTGTTTTATAAAATAATCAAATGCATATGCATTTAAATTGTATATTTTATCTTTCTATGTTATATTAGAATATGATAATTTGATTAAAATTAATCTGAATTGAGGTATTTTATGAACGATATAATGATAGAAATGAAAGATGTTGTATTTAAATATAAATCATATATAGAAGATGAGATATTGGTTGCCGTAAACAAGGTAGACCTTAAGGTTGAAAAAGGTGAATTTCTAGTAGTTTTAGGGCATAATGGCTCAGGTAAATCTACCTTGGCTAAAATGATGAATGGACTTCTTATTCCTAATTCTGGAGAAGTAGAAGTTATGGGGCTAAACACAAAAGACGAGGAAAGAATCTGGGATATAAGACAAAAAGCTGGTATGGTTTTTCAAAATCCAGACAATCAGATAGTAGCAACTATCGTAGAGGAAGATGTTGCATTTGGTCCTGAAAACCAAGGAGTACCTTCTGAAGAGATAAGAAAAATAGTAGACAATGTACTAGAAATAGTAGAAATGACTGCTTATAAAAAACATGCTCCACATCTTCTTTCAGGTGGTCAAAAGCAAAGAGTAGCCATAGCTGGAATCTTAGCTATGAATCCGGATTGTATAATATTTGATGAACCTACATCTATGTTAGATCCATCAGGAAGAAGAGAAGTTTTACAGACTATTAAAAAGTTAAATAAAGAACAAGGAAAAACCATCATATTGATTACTCATTATATGGATGAAGCTGTACAAGCCGATAGAGTCCTAGTTATGAGCGAGGGAGAAATAAAACTTGAAGGAACTCCTAAGGCTGTATTTAGAGAAGTAGAAAAGATTAAAGAATTTGGACTTGATGTTCCACAAGTAACGGAACTTGCCTATGAACTTCAAAAGTCAGGGATAGATATAAAAGAAGATATCTTGACTATAGAGGAGTTGTTGAATATATTATGATAATTAAAATTGACAACTTAAACTATATTTATAATGAAGGTACACCTTTTGAAAAAATAGCATTGGACAATATAAACTTAGAGATAGATAAAGGTGAATTTATTGGTCTTATAGGGCATACTGGTTCTGGGAAAACAACATTAGTTCAACATTTAAATGGGCTTATAAAAGTTCAATCGGGAAATCTCTATATAGATGGTACAGATATATCGAAAAAAGAAACAAAGTTTAAAATTATAAGGCAAAAAGTAGGACTGGTATTTCAATATCCAGAATATCAACTATTTGAAGAAACTATATATAAGGATATAGCTTTTGGACCTAAAAACTTAGGATTAAATGAAAAAGAAATTGAAACACGTGTTATAGAAGCTATGGAAATAGTAGGATTGGATTATGAAGTTTTAAAAGAAAGATCCCCCTTTGAATTAAGCGGAGGGCAAAAGAGAAGAGTAGCTATAGCAGGTGTTATTGCTATGAAGCCTAAGGTACTAGTTTTAGATGAACCGACTGCGGGACTTGACCCTAATGGAAGAGATGAAATATTAGATGAAATATATGAACTATTTAAAAAAGGTGGTATAACTGTAGTACTTGTATCCCATAATATGGAGGATATTGCAAAGATTGTAAGTAGGATATTGGTTATGGATAAAGGTAAAATAGTTATGGATGGACACCCTAGAGAGATATTTAGAAGAAGAAAAGATTTGGAAAATATTGGACTTGGAATTCCTCAGATTACTAGATTTATGCAAGAATATAAGGCCCGTGGGCATGATATAAAGACAGATATACTTACTGTTGAAGAAGCTAAAGAAGAGCTTATGAGATATCTAAGGAGCGATGAAAATGCTTAAAGATATAACTATTGGACAATATTTTCCAGGTGATACTATAATTCATAGATTAGATCCCAGAGTAAAGATACTTGTAGTTATGATGTTTATCATATCTCTTTTTTTTGTAGATAGATTCTTTCCCTATATATTTGTAGTTTTTTTTATATTGGGAACTATATATCTATCAAAGATACCTATTAAATTTATTTTAAAAGGTTTAAAACCACTTATCTTTATAATTTTTATAACATTTGCCATAAATGTATTTATGACTAAGGGAGAAGTGTTAATAGCACTAGGTCCACTCTCAATCACTAAAGAAGGGCTCATACAAGCAAGTTTTATGGCTTTAAGGCTTGTGTTTCTAGTTACAGGCACGTCTATATTGACACTTACAACATCTCCTATAAGCCTTACAGATGGAATAGAAGAGCTTTTGAAGCCTTTCAAAAGGATAGGATTACCTTCCCATGAACTAGCTATGATGATGACTATAGCTTTAAGATTTATTCCAACACTTTTAGAAGAAACAGATAAAATAATGAAAGCTCAAATGGCTAGAGGAGCTGATTTTGAATCGGGAAATATTCTAAAAAGAGCCAAAAACTTAGTTCCACTACTAGTTCCTTTATTTGTAAATGCTTTTAGAAGAGCAGATGAACTTGCTATAGCTATGGAAGCTAGATGTTATAGAGGTGGGGATGGCAGAACAAGATTAAATGTTTTAGAATTAAATAAAAAAGATATAGGGATATTTATAAGTATGGTTTTTTTCTTTGTATTTCTAATATCCACAAAATATATATAGGTGCATAAAATGAAAAATATAAAACTTGTAATAGAATATGATGGTGGTGCTTATTCTGGATTCCAATCTCAGAATCATGCGATAGGGATTCAAGAGGTGATAGAAAAAGCTATAGAACGAGTAACTGGGGAAAAGAAAAAACTTATAGCTTCAGGAAGAACTGATAAGGGAGTTCATGCATTAGGTCAAGTAGCAAACTTTTTTACAGAATCTAATATACCTGCAGAAAAGTTTATGCATGCTTTAAATACAAAACTACCAGATGATATTAAAATAAAGTTTTCTGAAGCAGTAGACCTTAGTTTTCATTCTAGATTTAGTGCTAAGGGAAAAAGATATAGATATATAATATATAATTCTAAACTTGAAAGGCCTCTTTATAGAAAATATTCATATCATATTAGAAAAAAATTAAATATAGTAGAAATAGAAAAAAGTTTTCCATATTTTATTGGAACCCATGATTTTAAAAGTTTTATGGGCCCTAAGACAAAATTTAAAGATACAATTAGAACTATCTATAGTATAGAATTGGAAAAGAATGGAGATTTTTTGGAGATTGTTATCGAAGGAAATAATTTTTTAAGACATATGGTGAGAATTATAGTAGGTACTCTTATATTTGTAGGTACTGGAAAGATAAAAAAGGAAGAAATTCCAAAGATTATAAATGGAAAAGATAGAACTTTAGCCGGTATTACAGCAGGACCAGAAGGTTTATTCTTAGAAAAAGTATACTATGATTAAAATCTTCTTGACAAGGATAATTAGATGTATTAAAATGTATTAGAGTGTTTAAAAAGAGACCGGAAACTTTTTTTCTACCTCATAATAATTTATACCTTTTATAAGGAGGGAAAACGATGAAAAGCTATATGGCAAAGACAAACGAACTTGAAAAGAAATGGTATGTGATAGACGCTGAAGGAAAAGTTTTAGGAAGATTGGCGACTGAAGTATCAACTATATTAATGGGGAAAAACAAACCAACTTATACTCCTCATATAGATACGGGTGATTTCGTAATTATAATAAATGCTGACAAAATAAAACTTACTGGAAACAAGATAAATCAACTTAATCATACTTATCACACAGGTCATCCAGGTGGACTAAAACAAATACCATACAATAGATTAATTGAAACGAAACCAGAAAAAATTATAGAACTTGCTGTAAAAGGAATGCTTCCAAAGAACAAAATTGGAAAGCATATGATTAAAAAAATGAAAACTTATTCAGGTACTGAGCACAATCACGCAGCTCAAATGCCAGAAGTATACGAAATCTAATTCTTTAAAGAAAGGAGGACTGTAAGTGGCTATAGAACAATATATTGGAACAGGACGAAGAAAGACTTCTATTGCAAGAGTAAGACTAGTTCCAGGAAATGGAAAATTTACTGTAAATAAAAAAGACATTGAAGAATACTTTAATTATGAAACTTTAAGAACAATAGCTAGAGAACCATTAACTTTAACTGGTAATATTGAGAAGTTTGATGTATTAGTAAATGTTAAAGGTGGAGGATTTACTGGTCAAGCAGGAGCTATAAGACATGGTATAGCAAGAGCTTTATTAACAGTTGATGGAGAAGTTAGACCAACTCTTAAAAAAGCTGGTAACTTAACTAGAGATCCTAGAATGAAAGAAAGAAAAAAATACGGCTTAAAGAAAGCAAGAAAAAGTCCACAATTCTCAAAGAGATAATATCAAACCCCAAGAAAATTTCTTGGGGTTTTTTTGTTATATTTTTAACTATATGATTTAAATATACTATAATAAAAACTTGAAATGTTAAAAGAGTTTTAATATTTGATTTATTTTAAATATTTGATAAAATCAATTATTATACTTGTATAATCATAGGTTTTCTTGTATGATTGTATTATAAAATCTCTTTAACAGTACTTTAGTTTAAAGTTCTGCTAAATGGGTAATATAGAATTAGGCTTAATGAGTATGTTTTTAAATATTGAAAGGAGTGGTTTAATGGGTGGTAAAAAAACTGGTTTATATGAGGAACATAAAAAGTTAGGAGCTAAAATCGTAAATTATGCAGGATGGGAAATGCCTGTACAATATGAGGGTTTAGTTCCAGAACATCATTCAGTTAGAAATGAAGCGGGTTTATTTGATGTATCTCACATGGGGAACATTAGTGTTCAAGGAAAAGATGCACTTCCATTTCTAGAATACCTTATGACAAATGATATAAGTAAAATGAATGAAAACCAAATCATATATACTTTTATGTGTTATCCTGATGGAGGGGTAGTAGAAGATTTACTAGTATATAAAACTAATGATGAAAAATTCAATCTAATAGTAAATGCATCAAATCTAGATAAAGATTGGGATTGGGTAAATGATCATAAAAAAGATTTTGATGTAAAATTAGAAAATCTTTCTCCTGAAACAGCGATAATTGCAATCCAAGGACCTAAGGCACAAGAAATATTACAAAAACTTACTGATACAAAATTAGAAGATGTAAAATTATTCTACTTTAAAGAAGGTGTAGTAATTGACGGTGCAAAAACTAAAATGATCTCTAGAACAGGTTATACTGGAGAAGATGGATTTGAAATATATTTAGAAAATGAAGATGTAGTTAAAGTATGGAATAGTCTTTTAGAAATAGGAAAAGAAGAAGGATTAAAACCAGCTGGTCTCGGATCTAGAGATACTCTAAGATTTGAAGCTATGCTTCCATTATATGGTCAAGAAGTATCTCAAGATATTTCACCTTTAGAAGCAGGACTTAAATTTTTTGTAAAACTCAATAAAGAAACAGACTTTATCGGAAAAGATGCTTTAAAAGCTCAAGCTGATGGAGGACTCGAAAGAATTTCAGTAGGATTCGAATTATTGGGTAGAGGAATACCTAGAGAAGGATATGAAGTCTATAAAGATGGTGAGAAGATAGGTCATGTAACTACAGGATATATGAGCCCTACATTAAATAAAAATATAGGAAATGCTCTTATAAAGATTTCAGAAAAAGAACTTGGAAATGAAATAGATATAATGATTAGAAAAAAACCAGTAAAAGCTAAAGTTATAAGTAAAAACTTTTTAAAAAATAGATAAAATTTTTAAAAATAAAATAAACAAAAATAAACAAAAGTAAATAAAACTAATAGGGGGTATTATAATGAAAATTGTTAAAGGTTTATATTATTCAGAAGATCACGAGTGGG
>CAZRHX010000116.1:0-5821 GCA_964599855.1 uncultured Tissierella sp.
TCTTCCTAGTAATGAAGGTAGAGGATATGTACTTCGTAGACTTATAAGGCGTGCTAGTAGACATGGAAAGCTTTTAGGAATAGATGGAGAATTTTTAACGGATATAGTTGAAGTGTTTATAGATTCTTGGATGGTAGAATATAAAGAAATAAAAGCCAGAGAATCTCATATTAAAAAAATTATAAGGGCTGAAGAAGCTAAGTTTCAAGAAACTATAGATGCAGGTATACAAATCTTAGAAAATCACATTGAAGATATGAAAGAAAATAAAGAAGATACACTTTCAGGAAAAAAAGCATTTAAATTATATGATACTTACGGATTCCCTTTAGACTTGACATTAGAGATATTAGAAGAGAGATCGTTGAAAGTAGATGAAGAAGAATTCAATATTCAAATGAATAATCAGAGGGAAAGAGCTAGAAGTGCTAGAGATGAAGGTGATAGTGGATGGGGTGCTAGTATAGATCTTGAAATATTTAAAACACTTTCTTCTGTCTTTAAAGGATATGAAACTACAAAAACTGATTCCAAAGTGATATCTTTAGTAAGTGATCAAGAAATTGTAGAGTCAATGACTAAGGGTGAAGAAGGGATGTTAGTTTTAGATGAAACACCTTTTTATGCTGAATCTGGGGGTCAAGTAGGAGATACTGGAATAATTAAGAATGATAATTCAAAGATAGAAGTTATAGATACACAACATAATAAAGATGGACTTATAATTCATATAATAAAAGTAATAGAAGGAACTATAAAATTAAATGATAAAGTTGTTTCAACTGTAGAAGATCTAAGAAGGGATGCTATAAGGAGAAATCATTCAGCGACCCATCTTCTTCACAAAGCACTAAAACTTGTGTTAGGTGAACATGTAGAGCAAGCAGGATCTATCGTACTTCCAAATAGACTTCGATTTGACTATACTCACTTTGAAGGTCCTACAGATAAACAATTAGAACTTATAGAAGAAATAGTAAATAGAGAAATATATACTTCTCTAGAAGTGACTACAACTGAAAGCTCTTTAGAAGATGCACAAAAATCAGGAGTAGTTGGATTGTTTGAAGAAAAATATGGTGATATAGTAAGAGTCATAAGAATGGGAGATTTCTCGCAAGAACTTTGTGGTGGAACCCATGTAAATAATACTTCTAATATAGGTATATTTAAAATAGTTTCAGAAGGTGGCATAGCTTCGGGTGTAAGAAGAATAGAAGCTATAACAGGACTTTCAGTGTATGAATATCTAAATGAAAAAGAAGATACCATAGATAAGCTAAGTGAAGTTTTAAAAACAAATAAAACAGATATAATAGATAAGACTGAGTCAATTGTAGGAGAACTCAAATTAAAAGAAAAAGAGATTAATGAATTAAAGAAAAAACTAGCAGGAGATCTTTCTAAAGAGGTTTTAGAAACCTTAGTAAAGGTAGGAGATACATCACTCATAACTTATAGAGCAGACAATATGAGTATAGATGACCTTAGAAATCTAGGAGATAAGATAAAAGATAGGCTAGATTCTGGAGTTATAGTACTTGCTTCTGTAATAGAGGATAAAATAACATTTTTAGTTATGGTTACTAAAGACTTAAATTCTAAAGGGATTTTAGCAGGGAACATTGTAAGAGAAGTTGCTAAAGTAACTGGAGGAAACGGTGGAGGAAGACCTAATATAGCTCAAGCTGGTGGCAAAGATGTTTCTAAACTAGGTGAAGCATTTTCTAAAGTTCCAGAGTTAATTATAAATGCAAAAGAGATAAAATAAAACCTTTATGTAAAAACATGGTTTTATGGTATAATAAAAGAAATGGAGGTACTCAAAGTGGATAATTATAAAAATGAGACTATGAAGTTTGAAGTGCCAAAGGAAAACATGATCGAACCAAAAGAAATACTTTTATATGTATATGAAGCTTTAAAAGAAAAAGAATATGAACCAGTAAATCAAATAATAGGGTATATATTGTCTGGGGATCCAACTTATATAACAAGTCATAAAGATGCTAGAACTATTATCAAAAGAATAGAACGAGACGAGATATTAGAAGAAATACTAAAAGAATATTTAAAGCATAATTCTTAAATTATAGAAGGGATATGTTAACATATCCCTTCTATAAGATTTTATAAAACAATAGGAAGTGTATTGATGGAACGAGTATCATTGGGAAATACTGATATTGAAGTGTCTAAACTTTGTTTTGGTTCTTTAACTATGACCCCTTTTCAAGCTAATCTATCTACAAAAGAAGGAGCATATTTAATAGAATATGCCTTTGAAAGAGGAATAAACTTTTTAGATACTGCGGAGATATATGAAAATTATCATTATATAAAAGAAGCTTTAAAAGGTATAAAAAGGGAAGACTATGTAATAGCTTCAAAATGCTATGCATATACAGAACAAATGGCTAAAGAGAGTTTAGATTTAGCTTTAAGAAAAATAGGAACGGATTATATAGATATATTTTTACTTCATGAACAAGAAAGTATTTATACTATAAAAGGTCATTTTGAAGCTATAGAATATTTTTTAAAGGCTAAAGAAAAAGGAATCATTAGAGCATTTGGTATATCTACTCACAATGTAGCTGGAGCTAAAGCTGTAAGACAAGTAAAAGAAATAGATATAATACATCCAATTGTAAATAAACTGGGCTTAGGGATTCAAGATGGGACTATAAATGATATGTTAAGAGAATTGAAAGCCATAAACTCCTTAGGAAAAGGTATTTATGCTATGAAGCCTCTAGGTGGAGGACATCTTATTAAAAACATAGAAGAATCATTTAATTTTGTAAGGTCCATCCCCTATATAGATTCTATAGCTATAGGTATGCAATCTACTAAAGAAATAGATGCAAACATAAGCTTAATAGAAAAGGGTCATATCTCTCAAACTTTAAAAGATGAGATAAATAAGAAAAGAAGAAAACTTATAGTAGCTGATTATTGTATAGCATGTGGAAATTGTGTGAGGAGATGTAAACAAAAAGGAATAAAGATTATAAATGGAATAGCTGTACCCAATGAGAAATGTATACTTTGTGGGTATTGTGCTACAGTTTGTCCAGAATTTTGTATAAAAGTAATTTAAATGGAGAATGTAAATGGAAAGAATTTTAGGTTTAGATGTTGGCGATAAATATATCGGTGTAGCAGTAAGTGATTTACTGCAGTTGACGGCTCAAGGTTTGAAAACTATAAAAAGAGTTGGTAAGAAAAAAGATTTTTTAGAATTAAAAGAAATAATAGACGAATATGATATAAAAACAATAGTAGTAGGACTTCCTAAAAACATGAATAATACTATAGGCCCTCAAAGTGAAAAAGTATTAAAATTTGGTGAGAAAATAAAAAATAAATTTGATATAGATGTAATATATATAGATGAAAGAATGACTACTATGTCTGCGGAACGTATTTTAATAGAAGGAAATGTAAGACGTGAAAACAGAAAGCAATATATAGATAAAATAGCTGCAAGTTTCATCTTACAGTCTTATTTAAATAGTTTGAAAAGGGGGTATTAAGAGTGTTGCAAAGACATTTATTTTATGATGAACTTGGAAATGAAATAGAATTTCTAATAAAAGCTAAGTTTACTTTAGACGATACAGACTATGTTGCTATGCTACCAGCAGAAGATATAAAGTCTGAAACCTACATCTTGAGAGTAGATTTTGATCAAAACGGCGATGAAGTATTAGTTGGAATAGATGATGAAGAATTAAAAGAAGCGGAAGAAGTATATGAAGAATTATTAAGAGAAAACTTACAGTAATATAAATCTATTTTAATTTATAAGTAGGTGAAAAATGTGCAAATAGATGAAGATAAATATAAATCGATATTGAGAAAAGAAGGTTATAAATTAACAAGTCAAAGAAAAGCAATTTTAAATACAATAATAGAGAACATTCGTGAACATTTAAGTTGTGAAGAGATTTTTAATCTTGTATCTGTAGACTATCCTGAAATAGGGATTGCTACTATATATAGAACTCTACAATTATTTGAAAGTTTAAATATAGTTGTTAAGGTTGATTTTGATGATGGCTTTAGTAGGTATGAGATAAAAAGAAATACTAACGACCATCACCACCATCATCTTATATGCTTAAATTGCGGAAAAATTATAGAAGTACAAATAGATCTTTTAGAATCTCTAGAAAGTACCATCGAAAGTCAAGAAGATTTTTCTATAACAGATCACAATGTAAAATTTTATGGATATTGTAAGACTTGTAAAAATTTATAGAGACTTAAAACAAAGAAACTTAAAAACAAGGAGTGATGAAGTGAGTAAAAAATCAAAATTAAAAATAATTCCTTTAGGAGGAATGGGGGAAATTGGAAAAAACATAAATGTTATAGAGTATGAAGATGATATCATACTTATAGATTGTGGTTTGACTTTCCCAGAAGAAGAGATGTTGGGTGTAGATATAGTTATACCTGATATAACTTATCTGTTTAAAAATAGACATAAGATAAAAGGTTTAGTAATAACGCATGGTCATGAAGACCATATAGGAGCTATACCTTATACACTTAAAAGATTAAATATACCTATATATGGTACTAAACTTACATTAGCATTGTTGGAAACGAAATTTAAAGAGCACAAATTAGAAGATGTAAGTTTAAATATTGTAAAACATGGTGAGTCCGTAAAGTTGGGAAAATTCGAAGTGGAATTTATTGCGACAGGTCATAGTATTCCTGATAGCTCTGCATTAGCAGTTCATACACCTGTGGGAATTATATTTCATACAGGCGACTTTAAAGTAGACTATACACCTATATCTGGTGAAGTTATAGACTTAACTCGATTTGCTGAAATTGGAAAAGAAGGAGTACTATGCTTAATGGCAGATAGTACAAACGCTGAGAGACCTGGATATACATTGAGTGAAAGTACAGTAGGTGATACTTTTAAGGATATGTTTGCAAATGCAAAAGGACGAATATTAGTAGCCACTTTTGCTTCCAATGTATACAGGGTGCAACAAATAATAACAGCAGCTGAAAGAAATGGTAGAAAAGTTATATTATCTGGTAGATCCATGATAAATACCACTACAGTTGCATATGAACTTGGATATTTAAAGGCACAGGAAGGAACTTTTATAGATATAAATGATATGAACAAGTATAATAAAAATGAAATTGTAGTTATAAGTACAGGTTCTCAAGGAGAACCAATGTCAGCCTTGACTAGAATTGCCCATGGAGAGCATAGAAAAATCACTCTTTTAGAAGATGATTTAGTGATTTTATCAGCAACCCCCATACCTGGAAATGAAAAGACTGTTTCTAAAATAATTAATAAGCTACTTCAAAAAGGAACAGAAGTTATATATGATTCTTTAGCTGAAATTCATGTTTCAGGACATGCTAAACAAGAAGAACTTAAATTAGTCCATACATTGTTAAAGCCAAAGTTTTTTATTCCAGCACATGGAGAATATAGACATTTAAAAATTCACTCAGACTTAGCTCATGACTTAGGGATGCCAAGAGAAAATATATTTATTATTGAAAATGGTCAAACGGTTGAGTTTACAGAAGATGAAGCAAAAATAGGACCAATGGTACCAGCTGGAAATATTTTAGTTGATGGACTTGGAGTAGGAGATGTTGGAAATATAGTTCTAAGAGATAGAAAACATCTTTCAGAAGATGGTCTTATAGTAGTTGTAATCGGTATAGATAAACAAACTAGAAAGGTTGTTTCAGGACCAGATATTATTTCTAGAGGATTTGTATATGTTAGAGAATCTGAAGATTTAATGGATGAATCACGTAAAAT
>CAZRHX010000117.1:0-4221 GCA_964599855.1 uncultured Tissierella sp.
TTTTTATACAAAAGAATATGAAAAAGGCTTAGAGCTATATTCAAGTGGAGTTTTAATAATGGAAAAATGTTCTGAACTTCTTCCAGACTATTTTAGTTTTGTAAAAGGTGTGGTAGATTCAGAAGATCTTTCTTTAAACATATCTAGAGAAATGCTTCAAAACAATAGGCAGTTAAAACTTATAGCTAAAAAGATAGAAGAAAAAATAAAAGATGAACTTAAATATCTTCTTGAAAATGAAAGAGAAGAATATAAAGAATTTTTTAAAAATTTTGGTAAGGGATTAAAATTTGGAGTTTACAATGATTTTGGAATGAATAAAGAAATGTTACAAGACTTATTGATGTTCTATTCTTCAAAAGAAAAAGATTTAATTACTTTAGATGAATATGTAGATAAGATGAAAGAAAATCAAAAATATATTTACTATGCTAGTGGAGATTCTATAGATAGACTAGATAAACTTCCTCAATCTGAAATATTGAAAGATAAAGATTATGAAATACTTTATTTAACAGAAGATGTAGATGAGTTTGCTATTAAAATTCTAATGAGCTATAAAGAAAAAGAATTTAGATCAGTTTCTAGTGAAGATTTAGGAATAGAAGAAGATAAGGGTAAAAAAGAAGAAGAAGAAAAAACAAATAAAGAAAATAAAGATTTATTTACTTCTATGAAAGAAATTTTAGGAAATAAAGTAAATGAAGTAAAATCTTCAAAAAGACTAAAAAACTATCCGGTTTGTTTTTCAAGTGAAGGGGAAATCTCTATAGAGATGGAAAAGATTTTAAGTAGTATGGGCGATGAAGGTGCAAAAGCATCAAAATCATTAGAGATAAATGTAAATCATGATATATTTGCTACCCTTCAAAAGGTCTATAAAGAAGATAAAGATAAATTCAAACTTTATACTAAACTTCTTTATGATCAAGCTCTTTTAATAGAAGGGCTTCCAGTAGAAGATCCTATTGAATTTAGTAAAAACATCTCTAAACTTATGTAAGTATAAAAATATAAACTTGTATAAAAGGTAAAAAGAGAATATAATTAAATTGTATATAAATCTTTTATATGGAGGCGGAAAAGATGAAAGCTATAGTAGATAGAGATGCTTGTATTGGTTGTGGCCTTTGTGCCACTATAAGTCCTGAAGTATTTGAATTAGATGATGAAGATATTGCAGTTGTAATTGCAGATACAGTACCAGAAGACTCTGAAGAAAATACAAAAGAAGCTGTAGAAGCTTGCCCAACTGAAGCAATAAGCATAGAAGAATAAAGTTATTGTATTTAAAGATAAGATATCAATAATTAGTTTTATGCTTATAAAAATAGAAAATTTAAAAAAGATATAAGAAAACAACTGCTTAGATCTAAGTAGTTGTTTTCTTAATAAATATGAAAGTTTAAAGTTATTATATTATCTTTAAATATTCTAAAATATTAGGAGAAAAAAGAATTAATGTTGAAACTATAAACATTATCCAAAAAAATACTTTAGTATTCTTATTAGAGTTTTTCTTTTCGATTATACTATATGACCAATATATAAGTAGACCTGTTAAAATCACAAATAAAGGTTTGTATTTTGTCATATTAGCAAAATAGGCAGTTCCTAAAGCCCCTAAGCCTAGAGGCGCAAGTAATATACCACCTGTTCAGCAAAGAGCTGCAAAAATTGATGTAAAAACTGAGAATGCACTTATTACTTTTTCTTTCATTAAGAATACCCCCTATAGGTTTTTATTATACTATATAAATTTAGTTTTAAAAAGAAAAAGTGAATAATAGTTGACAATGTTTTAACTTATAATATAATTAACAGTTGACCGACTGACTGGTCGGTCAATTAATATTTTAATGTTTGAAGGAGTAAAATACTATCAAAATTAGTGTAAAAGTGTATATATGTTGCTTATAATTGAAAATATGTATATAGCTTAAGGAGCAAGGCATATCAATTCAGCGAGATTATATGAGAGATTCAAAAGATTTTCTCTAACTGCAATATATACAATTATTGACTATATTTGTATAGGCACTCTTATAGATACAACAAATTTGGCTTTAAAAACAATTACTATAATATGTGATTTATTAAATAGAAAACAGGTTTCTAGTAGAGGAGAGACTAAATGATAGAGAAAAAAACATACTCCCAGAGAGAAATTGATATTTTTAATGGTGTCATAGATTTAATGAAAAATGGAAACAATCTATATACTATTAAAGTTTCAGATATTGCAAAATCAGCAGACATTGGCAAGGGCACTATATACGATTATTTTGATTCTAAAGAAGAAGTTATATCCAAAGCCTTGATGTATTATATGGATAATGAAATGGAAAAATCTTATGAAAGGATAATGCGAAAGCACAATTTCAAAGATAAATATTATGAAATACTTTTTATCATAAAAGATAGTTATAAAAACAATATGTTTATAATCAATAGTATCTTATCGTCTGCTGGATTCAATGAATTCTATAAACATCTTGCAGATGAAGGATGCAACACAAACTATTTTTTCGAATATACAAACAATATTATTAATTATTTATTGGAAATAGCTAAAGAGGAAGGTATATTGACAGGGGATAAAGATGAATTTTATTTGCTTATGTCAATGAGAGGAGCAATATCAACCTTTTCTCACTATATAGGTAAGAAGCAATATTATAAAGATATAAATGTAGAAAAAGCAATGGAGATATCGTATGAGATATTATTGAAGATAATTAAATAAAGGGGTAGATAAAGATGGATGAAAAGAAAAATTCAAAAAAGAATCCAAGAAAAAGTCCAAACAAAAGTCCGAAGAAAAAGATAATTTATTATTATATTATAGTTACAATAATTTTAGTTATTATAAATACATTTGTAATGCCAAGTATAGTAAAATCTAAAATCAAAGAAATAGATTATGGGAAATTTATAAGTATGGTAGAAGAAGGTGAAGTTAAAAGCGTTAAAATAGCTGATAGAGAAATAACTATAGAGCCTAATAAAAAAGATGATCAAAACATATATACGACTGTTAGAATTGAAGATCCAGATTTAATAAAAAGACTTGAAAATGCTGATATAGAGAAATACAAAGGAGAACTTCCTAAAGAACTTTCTCCACTTTTAAATTTTATACTAACTTGGGTATTCCCAATATTCATATTCTGGGGATTAGGTCAATTACTTTTTAGAAATATGCAAAAAAAAATGGGTGGAGGAAATTCGATGAGCTTTGGCAAAAGCAATGCCAAAGTATATGTATCCGCAGAGGGAGGGAAGACCTTTAAAGATGTAGCTGGTCAGGATGAAGCAAAAGAAGCTTTAACCGAAATCGTTGATTTTCTTCATAATCCTGAGAAATACAAAGCTATAGGCGCTCAACTTCCAAAAGGAGCACTTCTTGTAGGACCTCCTGGCACAGGTAAAACACTTCTTGCAAGAGCGGTAGCGGGAGAAGCAGATGTACCATTTTTTTCAATATCGGGTTCTGAATTTGTAGAGATGTTTGTAGGAATGGGGGCTGCAAAGATAAGGGATCTTTTCAAACAAGCACAGGAGAAAGCTCCTTGTATAGTTTTTATAGATGAGATAGATACTATAGGTAAAAAGAGAGATTCTGGAGGCTTTTCTGGAAATGATGAAAGAGAACAAACCTTGAATCAACTTTTAAGTGAAATGGATGGATTTGATGGTAACGAAGGAGTAGTACTCTTAGCTGCTACAAATAGACCTGATTCACTTGATAGTGCTCTCTTAAGGCCAGGTAGGTTTGACAGGAGGATACCAGTAGAACTTCCAGACATAGCAGGAAGAGAAGCAGTTTTAGAGGTACATTCGAAAGATGTGAAAATGGATAGTGTCATAGACTTTAATGCCATAGCTAGAGCAACAGCTGGTGGTTCAGGAGCAGATTTGGCAAATATAATAAATGAGGCGGCTTTAAGAGCTGTAAAACATAAAAGAGATAAAATAATTCAAGAAGATTTAGAAGAATCAGTTGAAGTGATTTTAGCTGGTTATCAAAGAAAGTCTGCTGTCATCTCTCCAAAAGAAAAAAGGATAATTGCATATCACGAAGTAGGTCATGCTTTAGTTGCCGCAAATCAAACTGATTCAGATCCAGTTCATAAAATCACTATAATACCTAGAACTTCAGGTGCACTAGGATATACAATGCAGATAGCTGAAGATGAAAGTGTTTTAATGAGTAAAGAA
>CAZRHX010000117.1:4231-5815 GCA_964599855.1 uncultured Tissierella sp.
AATTGTTTAATAAGATAGTCACTCTTACCGGAGGAAGAGCTGCTGAAGAATTAGTTTTTGGAAGTATAACATCAGGAGCTTCAAATGATATAGAGCAAGCTACTAAGATTGCTAGAAGTATGGTAACTCGCTTTGGTATGAGTGAACAGTTTGGTATGATGGCACTTGAGACTGTTTCAAATAAATATCTAGGAGGAGATACTTCTCTTTCTTGTTCTGAAGAAATGTCTTTTAAAGTTGATCAAGAAGTATTAACCATAATAAGAAATGCATACAAAAAAGCTAAAGATATATTAAATTTAAATAGAGAAAAACTAACGGAGATTTCAAACTATTTGCTTGAAATGGAAACTATAACAGGTGAAAAATTTATGGAGATATATAAAGCTTAAAAAAACTGCTTCATTATAGAGATTGCACGCTATAATGAAGCAGTTTTTTTGTAAAATCTATTATAGTTAGATTTCAAGTGAAGTTTTTTATCTGCTATATAGTAAACAATATTGCTTATATTAAAACTTAATGGGTAAAATATTTATAATAAATAAATAATAGAAGGGAAATTATGTTTAAAAATCTATTTTAATAAAACAATAAATCAATTAAAGAAAATAATATTATAATTTTAAACCCTGTAGATGGACAAGTTGTAGATTTAGATAAAGTTTCTGATGAAGTTTTCTCTCAGAGGATGCTAGAAGATGGCTTTTCAGTTATTCCAACTGGTGAAGATGTTTTTGCTCCTATTGTAAGAGAAATAAAAATTTTATTTCCTACTTTACATGCTATTTCTATGGAGTCCAAAGAAGGACTAGAAATTCTTATTCATATAGGACTATATACAGTTAAATTAGAAGATAAAGGATTTACTTCACATATAAAACTTGGTGATCATGTAAAAGCGGGAGATTTATTGATAAGTTTTGATAAAAAATTAATAGAAGACAATGGTAAAGATCCAATAACTCCTATTGTTATTACAAATATGGCTATAGTTAAAGAATTAGATATAGACTATGGAGTAAAAAAAAAGCAAATGAAGAAGTCCTAAAAGTTAAGCTAAGTTAGTTCCTAGAAAATATAAAATAGAGGTGCATATGGGAAATATAAATATAAATATATTAGAAAAAAAGAATATAGCATTGGTAGCACATGATAATATGAAAAACAAATTAATCCAATGGGTAGATGATAATAAAGAAATTTTAAAAAATCATACTCTTTTAGGTACAGGAACTACTGCAGGCCTTATAAAAGAAAAACTTAATTTGGAAATAAAAGCTCTTAAATCTGGACCTATGGGTGGAGATCAGCAACTTGGAGCTAAAATAAGTGAAGGTAGTATTGATTTAATGATATTTTTTTGGGATCCATTAGAAGCTCAACCTCACGATCCTGATGTTAAGGCATTACTTAGAATATCAGTATTATATGATATACCGGTAGCCAATAATAGAGCTACAGCAGACTTTATATTTTCATCACCTTTTATGAATAAAGAGTATAGTAGACATATAATAGATTATGCTAGTATGATGGATGAGAGAAAAAAATATTTTTTAGAGAATAGAAAAATATAATAAA
>CAZRHX010000118.1:0-3563 GCA_964599855.1 uncultured Tissierella sp.
CATTATATATTAAGGGTAGTAGTGTTTCTGCAAATCTTGCAAGATTCCACTTGGTTATATTAGGCTGATTTCCGTAGGCATATCTAGCATGTCTATCTATAGAACTAAATAAAGTTTCTAACTTGTAGCTATCCATAAAAGCACAAGGTCCATAGTCTATAGTTTCTCCACTTATAGTCATATTGTCAGTGTTCATAACTCCATGAATAAATCCTACTAACTGCCATTTAGAAACAAGTAAAGCTTGAACTTTAATTACTTTTTTTAATAGCGAAAGATAGGGGTTTTCATCCCATCTTATATTTGGAAAGTGACGTTTGATGGTATAGTCGGAAAGCGCTTTAAGTTCTTCTAGACTTCCAAACTCTGCTGCATATTCAAATGTACCAACTCTTATATGGCTGGCTGCAACTCTTGTCAATATAGCGCCAGGCAGTGAGCTTTCTCTATATATTTTATCGCCTGTTGTAACTACAGCTAAACTTCTAGTTGTAGGAATACCAAGATTGTACATTCCTTCACTTATAATATATTCTCTTAACATGGCTCCAAGGGATGCTCTTCCATCGCCCCCACGAGAGTAGGGAGTTCTACCTGAGCCTTTTAGTTGTATGTCAAATCTTTGACCCTTAGGAGTCAATTGCTCGCCTATGAGCATAGCTCTTCCATCTCCTAGCATGGTGAAGTTGCCAAATTGATGTCCTGCATAAGCCTGGGCCAATAAAAACCCACTTTCTGGAATAGAGTTTCCAGCTAAGAGATTTATATTTTCTTTATCTTTTAATCTATCTACATTCAGTCCTAGGGATTTAGCCAAGTTATCATTTATAATAACTGCTTCTGCTTTACTCACAGAATTACTTTTTATTTTTGTATAAAAAAGTTCCGGAAGATTTGAATAGCTATTTTCTAGATTCCATCCCGTGTTTATTGTATCCATATTTACAGCCCCTTTTTTAAAAAAATAGTCAAGAGAATCTCTCTTGACTATTGAAATTTAACTATATTTTTCGCTTGAGTGTTGTCTCATCCTTCTATCTGCATCTTTTTTAGCTATATCTTCTCTTTTATCATATAACTTTTTACCTCTTGCAGTTGCAAGTTCCATTTTCACTTTACCATCTTTGATATATACTTTTAATGGTACTAGTGTTAATCCTTTAAGCTGAGTTTCTTGTTTTAGTTTTCTTATCTGCCTTTTATGAAGTAGGAGTTTTCTTTTTCTAATAGGGTCTACATTTTGTATGTTTCCCTGTTCATATGGACTGATATGCATATTATTTATAAATACTTCGTCATTGTCAATACTTGCATAGCTTTCTTTTAAGTTTAGTTTCCCCTGTCTTATAGACTTTACCTCAGTTCCCTTGAGAACTATACCTACTTCTAAACTATCGTCTATAAAAAAATCATGTCTTGCTTTTCTATTGCTGGCTACAATTTTCACTCCAGTTTTTTTCATATTTTCACCTTCTATTTTTAATTATTTCACAAGTTGAAAGTCAATATTTCTTCTAACTATATCGGCTCCAACTACTTCTATTTTAACCTTGTCTCCTAGATTATAGATCTTTTTAGTTCTTTCTCCTACTATTTGTAACTTTTCTTCATCAAATTGATAGTAGTCGTCTAACATCTGACTAAATGGTATTAAGCCTTCAATTGTGTTTTCAAGTTGTACAAACATACCAAAGTTTGTAAGTGAAGATATAATTCCTTCATACTCTTCTCCAATTCTTTCACTCATGTATTGAGTCATTTTTAAATCTTCTACTTCTCTTTCAGCTTCTTGTGCTGTTCTCTCTGTAGCGGAAGTGTGCTCTGCTATTTCAGGTAAATTCTTTTTTAACATATCTTGTTTACGCAGACCCATAATTCCTTTTATAAACTGTTTTATTATTCTATGAATCACTAAATCTGGATATCTTCTTATAGGTGCTGTGAAGTGAGAATAATATTTTGCTGCCAATCCAAAGTGTACATCTTGATCCATACTATATCTAGCCTTTTTAAGTGATCTAAGCATCATAGTAGATATAACAAGTTCTTCTTTTTTACCTTCTATTTCTTCAGTTAAGATTTGAAGATCCTTTGGGTGTATTTCTTTTCCCTTTAATTTATAACCTAAATTGTGTATAAATTTACTAAATGCAGTCATTCTTTCTTCAGAAGGTTCTTCATGGATTCTATAGAGGAAGGGAATCTCTGCCCAGAAAAATTGTTCTGCTACAGTTTCATTTGTTGCAAGCATAAATTCTTCTATCATCCTGTTGGCAACTCTTCTATCTGCCTTCCTTATATCTATTGGTTTTCCTCTCTCATCTAATATTATTTGAGTTTCCGGGAAATTAAAATCGATACTCCCTCTATTTTCTCTTTGTATTTTTAAAACATTCATAAGTTCTGCCATTAAATCTAGTTCATCTAATATTCCATCTAGTTTCTCTCTTGACTCCTGAGTATTATCTTCTAGATAATCTGACACATCATCATATATAAGTCTTTTATAACTGTTTATAACTGTTTCTAATATTTCATGAGATAATACTCTTCCATGTTTATCTATTTCCATTAATACAGATAAACATAGTCTGTCTATATTTGGATTAAGCGAACAAATTCCATTGGATAATTCTTTAGGAAGCATAGGAATTACCCTGTCTACTAGATATACAGAGTTTCCTCTTTTATAAGCCTCTTTATCTAGTGGACTGCCTTCTTTTACATAGTGAGATACATCTGCTATATGAACTCCTAGTTTATAGTTTCCATTTTCTAGCTTTTCAATCGAAATAGCATCATCTAAGTCTTTAGCATCTGCACCATCTATTGTAAATGTCTTTAATTTTCTTAAGTCTGTTCTACCTATCAATTCATCATTTGATATTTTATCTTCTATATTTTGAACAAAACGCTGTACTTGCTTTGGAAATTCTTCTGGCAATTCAAATTGTTTTAATATAGAAAGTACATCTGTACCTGTTTCATTAGGATATCCTAAAATTTCAGAAACCTTTCCTTCAGGATTCCTTCTTGGTTCCGGCCACTGAGTTATTTCTACAACTACTTTTTGTCCGTTTTTAGCTCCGTTTAAATGAGTCTTTGCTATAAATACATCATGAAATATCTTTTGGTTGTCTGGTATTAAAAATCCAAAGTTTTTATTGTCTTCATATGTTCCAACTATAAATTGATTTTTTCTCTCTAATATCCTGATTATTTCTCCTTCTTGTCTTTTTCCACCTTGAGATCTTTTGATGACATTTGCTACTACTTTGTCTCCATGCATAGCACCGTTCATAGCCTCAGCAGAAATATATACATCTGGACTTTCTTTGTCATCTGGCATTACAAACCCAAAGCCTCTTTCGTGTCCTTGAAGTTTTCCCACTACTAAATAGTCTGTATCTATCTTACCGTATCTTCCATTTGCTGATTTTATTATGGTTCCTTCTTTTTCTAAATCTCTTAAAACTTTAAAAAACTCTTTTTTAAATTCTATTGGAATCTCAAACTTTTCTAAAAATTCTTCCCTTTCTATCTCATTCATATTGCTTGTTTGT
>CAZRHX010000118.1:3582-5740 GCA_964599855.1 uncultured Tissierella sp.
CTCTTTTATACTCATCTTTTCCTCCTTAAATTATATAATTCATCTTATTTTATATCTTACCCTTTTTATGAAAAAAAATGTAAGATATCCAAATATCTTACATTTATATCTTCATATTGAGTTACTGAGCTATAGGCTCTATATTGGATATTACTTTTCTTATTTCTTCAAAGGAAAGACCTAAAGCTCTAGATGCACAAACTCCCGCTAAAGTATTAGATATATCATCCCTATTTAAAAGCTTAGTCCTACACTTTTGACTGTTTCCTTCTTTATCTTTTATAGTAAAGGTAGATCCAAGTTCTGACATTACTATATTATCTGCATATATATCTAGACCTTCTATATTATCTAGTCCATATAAAAGTTTTTCTTTAAATATTTTATCTGCTAGTTTTTTTATATGTCTATTATCATAATTAAAAACTTTATATTTATTATTAAGCATATCTTCTACTATAGATGCAGTAGCAGTTTTACCCAAACTTCCAGTTATACCTATTACTTTTATGCTTTTATATAAGAGCTGTTATACATATTGTTTTCAAAAGGCACTAGTAAAGCATTTGAAAACAATATAATACATGGTTGCTGCCTATATATGAAAAATGATGCCAGCAATAAAAATATTATATATAGAAATTTAACTGTAAGTATAAAAGGAAGCACTGATAACAATAGCAACGTTATACTTATTATCAAGTTTGTAAGGTAAAGCCTTTTAGCTCTACTTATAAAAACTAGAGCTTTACTGGCAGTAATATCCATAACTTTTGAAGAAAATATTATCTCACTATTTTTGTTTAAAATCTCTTTATAATTAGCTATATCATATTCTTCTAATTGAAATATATGAAGTATAAATTTAGATCTTTTTATTATAAGAATCATCATTCTAGCTAATATCAATAAAGCTAATACATAATATATATAATTCATTTTTCCCCTCCATAATGTAACCACAAATACTTATTTTTTAAAAATCTTACTATAGTTACTGATAAAGTATTATATCACAATAATCTAATATTTATATTAAAAACCCCTCTTTTAGAGGGGTTTTTTATTTAAAAGAATATTCCGTTTCCAAATATTCCTGCAAATACTAGGGAAACTATAGTCATAAGTTTTATCAATATATTTAATGATGGTCCTGAAGTATCTTTAAATGGATCTCCTACAGTATCTCCAGCAACTGCCGCTTTGTGAGCCTCGCTGCCTTTTCCACCGTGATGTCCATCTTCTATATACTTTTTAGCATTATCCCAAGCTCCTCCGGCATTACTCATAAATACTGCCATAAGAACACCTGTTATAAGTGCTCCAACTAGAAGACCACCAAGTGCTTCAGCACCCAATAATAATCCAATTACAACTGGTACAACAACAGCTAAAACTCCTGGAATAATCATTTCTTTAAGAGCTGCTTGAGTACTTATATCTACACATTTAGCATAGTCTGGTGTCTGTGTACCTTCCATAATACCTGGCATTTCTTTAAATTGTCTTCTTACTTCTTCAATCATTTCAAAAGCAGCCTTACCTACAGCGTCCATAGTCAAAGCTGAGAATAAGAATGGAAGCATTCCACCTATAAATCCTGCTGCTATAACTGCTGGTTTAGTAAAATCTATAGATTGAAGATCTACCTTAGTTACTGCTTGTGTATATGATGAAAATAATGCTAAAGCTGTAAGTGCAGCGGATCCTATTGCAAATCCCTTACCTACTGCTGCAGTTGTGTTACCTACTGAATCAAGAGTATCTGTAATATCTCTAACTTCTTCTGGCAAGTTACACATTTCTGCGATTCCACCTGCGTTGTCTGCTATTGGACCGTAAGCGTCTACTGCTATAGTCATTCCTGCTGTAGAAAGCATTCCTACTGCTGCTAGTGCTATACCATAAAGTCCGTGAGTTGGTTCTTGCGCTCCACCTGCACCATAATATGCTACTACTATTCCGATAGCTATAAATATAATAGGCCCAACTGTGGAAAGCATTCCTACAGATAGTCCACTGATTATATTTGTAGATGCACCAGTTTCTGATTCTTTAGCAATTCTCTGAACTGGGGCATGATCTGCTGAGGTATAATATTCTGTTATTTGTGCTATTATAAGCCCTACTGCAAGTCCTGCTACTATAGCTATAAAAG
>CAZRHX010000119.1:0-5619 GCA_964599855.1 uncultured Tissierella sp.
ATTTTTATAGATTTGCTTTGTAGACTCGAGTAAATCTTCTAGCTCTTCTCTTTCTATATCAACTGAGCCAGTTTTGAGCTTAACAATATCTTTTGCGGTTTTAATCAAGCTAGATATATATTTAAATGTGTCTAGTTCTATATAAACTCTTTCTTTGTTTTTTTGATATATATATCCATTTATACTAATTCCTGCAAGAAAAACAAATAAAGCTACTCCATCATTTATGAAAAACAATATAAGTGCTAAAATTGGTAAAAATGAAAAAAGCCTATAATATGGTAGATACTTTGTTTCTAAGTCCATGCCTTCTTCAAAATATGTAAAGATATGTTTTGAATCCTCTTTTCCAAGCAAATAAAGTGGGTATTGTATTTCCTGAGCTATCTTTTTCTCTTTTAAAAAAGAATTTATCTTTTTATTTCTAATCTTTAAATTTTTTTCATCGAATAAAGGTTTTCTAAGTATCGAGTAGAGTTTTTGCATTCCAGGAAGAGACTTTGTATGGTCAACTTTATTAAAAACTAAATTCAAGTTTAAATCTCTCCATGTAATATCATCTAAAAGAAACTCACTATGGTTTCCATCTTTTGAAAACTTATAATATCTTTCTATTGATGAAAAGTTTCTTTTTTCCACATGGTCTTTTCCCCATTTTTTCCTAAGCTTTTCTTTTAAGAGTTTTATAGCTTCTCTCTTTTCCCATAAATCTACAAGTTTTAAAACTAAAAGTCCCAGTATAGTTAAGGAAAAAAATGCATATGTATACTGAACTCCAAGTATAATCCCCGCAATAGCTATTATAAGAAAAAAGGGTTTTACAGCATACTTTAATAATGTATCTCTCTTTATAATATTATGACCTCCTTTTGAAAAAATTTTGTTTTTTAGATTCCCTTAGCTTTTTAATCTTCATAACTTAAAGTAAGTTTGTATCCATCATAGGCTATAATAGTATTTTTAAATGTACCTCTGGCATTGGATATATATTTTTCTGGATTTTCTAATCTAGTGCTAAAATGGGTAAGTAAAAGTTTTTTCACATTCGCTTCTTTAGCAAGACTTGAGGCTTCTCTAAATGTCATGTGCAAAGTTTTCATTGCCTTTTCTTGGTGTTTATCATCTCCATAAGTTCCTTCACAGACAAATAAATCACTGTCCTTAATAAATTCGATTATACTTTCTATGGGCCTGCTATCTGTTATAAAAGATAATTTAATTCCATCTCTTTTTTCTCCTAAAACAGATTTTGATTTATATAGTTTCCCATCTTTTTTAATATTTTTCCCTCTTTGCAAATCAGACCATAACTCTATAGGAACTTCTTGATTTTTAGCTTTTTCAGGATCAAAGCTAGGACTTCTAGGAACATAAAAACTATATCCAATACAGTCAGCTGAATGTTGTAACTTTAAACTAGAAATAACAATGTCATAATCATTATTTTCTTTACAGACAGCTTTAAGCATTTCATCTTTTAAGATAAAATATAAGTTTTTATCTGGATTTTCTATTATGTTTATCTCCATATTTAAAAACTCTAATGAACTTAAAAGACCATCTATAATCCCCTTCAATCCTCTTGGACCGATTATAGTAATTGGCTTGATTCTATTGCTATTTGATATAGTTGCAATTAAACCTGGCAAACCAAAGATATGATCTCCATGAAAATGAGTTAAGCATATTATGTCAAGAGATCTAAAGCCTGTGTGAAATTCCCTCATTGCAATCTGCGTTCCCTCTCCTGCATCTATTAAGATTTTTCTTCCTTTAAAGCTTATGATCATAGAGGAAAGATATCTCTCTGGAATAGGTATAGTTCCTCCAGTTCCAAGCATTTTTATCTCCAACATACAACCATCCTTTTATATTTTAACTTCTTTTAAATTTCTCTTTGTAAGTGTAGAAAAGACATCTATACTTTTCCAACTGGAGATAAATAGACTGTGAATTCATCTTCTCCATCTACATCTATTAGATCATCCATTAATTCTTGATTGTAGGAAGCTATAGCACATGTACCAAGTCCTATTGTTTCACACGCTATATAAAGTGCCTGGCAGATGTGTCCTGCATCTAAAAGCATTATCTTATAAGACCTATCGGCATATCTCCACTCCGTTCTATAGGGAATACAAGACCAAACAAATGTGACAGCTGAATTTCCTGCAAATTTTTGTTTATTGGCTGCTTGTGAAATTTTTTCATTTAATTCTTCTTCTTTTTTTATAAATAAAAGTTTATGTTCTAGAGGTAAATATCTATAGACACCTTTTTCTAAACCATCTACATTTAGTACTATCAAATAAGTCTCAAAAGGATGTCTTCCTCCCGCTGAAGGAACTGGTCTTAAACCTACATAATTGTGACCTCTTATACCTGTAATCCTTTGAGTCATAGTTAAAAGATATGCTAATTGTTTTAGACTTACAGCTTGATCTTTATATACCCTATGGCTTTCTCTATTTAATATGATTTTCATTATATCTTTCTGACTTATAAGAGATTTATCTAGTTTTGGTAGATCTATCAATTCAGAATCTTTATCAAAAGGTTTTTCAAGTGGTGGCTGTTGAACTCCCCTATATTGGTCTGTCTCAATTCCCTTATTAAAATGAGATTTCATAAAATTTCTATCCATATTTTCTCTCTCCTTTATATATATCATAATTCTAAGTTTCTTTATCTATTATCCCATTTATTTCTTCTTTTAATACTATTACCCTTTTATCATGTTCTTTGACATTATTTATTACACTTTCCCCTGGCATAAGATCTTTTTATAAATTATGGTTGAATAATATATGAATTTACTATAAACTTAGTAAATTCACCTTATTCTTTAAATTTATTTCCTTTGTTGATGTCCCTAAAGCTTTCGTTTAAATTTTTTCCCATGTTTGTCGTCCCCTTAAATAAATAATACCTTAATCTCAAGTGTTTTCCATATTTACACTGAGGCTAAATTTTTAAAAGAAAATTTTAGCCTCAGTGTAAATATATTATAATAGGCAATATGGCCAACAAAAAGTAAAAAAGAATAGAGCTTAAAAGCTACTCTATCCTAATGATATCAATACTTTAATCTGTTTTTATCAGGTTATCATACTTGAGCTTAAGACAAACTAATATTTTATATTGTTAAAAGGAATTTATGACAAAATCCAAAGCAAAATAAATTCCTAATGAAATACTTAAAAAAAATGGAAAGGTAAGTAGTGTCAATATATCTCCTTTTGCTTGATCCATAGAGTCGAAACTCTTATTATTTACAAAATAATAAATGATAGTTATTGATATTCCCATTCCTAATAAAGAGCTTATAGTACTTAATATAATATAAGTAAAATCACGATTAGCAAAAACTCCACTAAGAAAATTAACACCTAGAATAAATAATAATATTTTAAATAACAACAATTTTAAAGTAGTTGTTTTATTTTCTGACTTTTTATTAAAACTCATTCAAAAGCTCCTTTCTTATTTCAATGATTCAAAAAAAACTTAACAATGCCAAATCCAAAAATAGTTAGCATAGATATTATAAGCATTACTATATTGCCACTGAATACTACTTTGGACAATATTTTAATAGTTTTATTTTCTGATATTTTAAAAGCTTTAATATATCCTATTCCCAATAACCAATAAATCAATAAGAAAATTAAATTCAAAATACTTGAAGCCAGTATTGGTAAAAGTTCAGAGTTGCTTATCTTTAATCCAGATATCCAGGCAAAAATACTAAAAATTAATAATAAACATGATAAAATAACGAAAAAAGCTCTAATAAATTTAACGGTTTTTTTAATAAAAGCCTCTCCCAACATCATGTTTCATTTTTTATTATATCCTTAAGATTTAAAAGATATCCTAAATTCATAACTTACTATTTTATCTTTTATTTAAGTTCTATAGACCCCATTATGACAGAAAAGTTAATATTTAAGATTGGAGCCTCAGAGTCTTCTTTGTATCTTTTTTTATTACTAAATTCCCCAAGTATAGGCGTCCCATTATGTTTTATTTTCCAGTTTTCAGGTACATATATTTCTACTCCACTCATAAGGGCATTTATATTTAAAGTGGCTTCATTGTTGTAAAGTTTAGAATCTCTTAAATCTAATTCTACACCAGCCATTATAGAAGTTATCTTACCGCCTTTAAATTCTTGCGACTCAATATTTGTCTCTAATCCAGACATTATTGCAAATTCATCAATATAATCTTCTGAGCTTATATTTTGATTGTAACTTTTAGAATCTTTGTTAGATCTTTGAAGTAGGATTCTGATTCCTATTATTATTAAAATCATAGGCCAAAATATCCTATATATATTTATATCTATTAAATCCAGGTTTCTAGCTTGAAATAGCAATCCCAAAACTATCAATATTATGTTTATAGTTTTTGAAGACTTCTTATTTAAAAATCCAAGTCCACCTACCACTATCAATATAATCGGCCAGTAGTTACTTATAATATTATTAAAAGAAATAATATTAAACTGATCTAGTAAAAATCCCAGCCCCAATAAAACAAGTATTATTCCCAAGGTTGATCTATCTTTCACGAGCTCCACTCTCCTTTTTCATAGCTGCTTTAAAATAAATTCTAAGTATAATTAACACTTCAATTAAAGATTTTTAATCCCATCTTTCTAAAATTTTTTTCCAAGTTCATCTAGTTCTTCACCGTCTACTCTAAAGGTCATCCACTCATCCATGGATTTTGCTCCTAAGCTCCTATAGAAATCTATGGATGGTTGGTTCCAATTTAAACAACACCATTCAAATCTTCCGCAGTTTCTATCTTTTGCAAGCTTGGCTAAAAAAGAAAGCAAGATCTTTCCAATTCCCTTTCCTCTCATATCAGGATTGACATATACATCTTCAAGATATAGGCCTTTCTTTCCTACGAAAGTAGAGAAATTATGGAAGAAAAGAGAAAATGCTACTGGCTCTTCATTATATTCACCTATTATAACTTCAGCTACTTTTTCTTTAAATAAAACTTCTCTTAACATTTCCTCAGTTGTTAAAACATCATCACTCATCTTTTCATATTCTGCTAGATCCTTTATAAAGTTCAATATTAAAGGGACATCCTTTTCTTCTGCAAATCTTATTTTAAAAGCTTCTAATTTTGTATCAATCATTTTTCCCATTCTTATTCTCCTATCATTTTTTATTTAAGTTTAAAGTTTTTCTCCACATTTTGGACAGTATTCAAAAGCTTCTTCTACTGGATAATTACAATTTTCACATACTTGCATGTCTTTATAATTGGTACTTACAAGATTTAAATCACTCTCTTGGATTGTTACACTCTCACCTCTCTTAATATCTTTCCCTAGTTCTTTCTCTATCCTATAAATGCTAGCACAGCATGTGCTTTTAATATAATATTTTTTATTCCATTTAAAGATGGGTATAAAAAATAAACTAAAATATGAATAAGTCATAAAAGCTTCCAGTCTTCCGTATGAACCACAGATTTTACATATTTTAGTCTGCGAAAAATCAAACTCTTCCTCTCTATTTGAAATACTAAAAATAAAAATCATTTTTTATCACTACCTTTTAATTTTAAAATAATATCTAACTACCTTGATTA
>CAZRHX010000120.1:0-3672 GCA_964599855.1 uncultured Tissierella sp.
TCTCTCTGTTGCACTATCCTTAGGGTTGCCCCCACTGGACGTTATCCAGCACCTTTGCTCTGTGGAGCACGGACTTTCCTCATGCCATTTTAAAAGCACGCGATCAAACAACTTACTCTTAGTCTTATTAAATTATAACATATTTTTAAATATTTAGCAAAATATTAATCTCTTAAATAGAGGATTCTTCCACAAGATTCGCAGTTTATAATATTATTTTTATCTTTTAATTCTTCTAATTGATACATAGGAAGCCTCATATTACATCCTATACAGATATTATTTTTTATAAGTACAATGGGACTATGTTTTCTTCCTCTTAAACTATTATATTGCTTCAATAAATCATCATCTATTTTAAACATAATTTCTTTTATTTTATTTTCTTCAAATTTTATTTTTTCTTGCAAAGCTTTCATATCATCTTTAACTATAGAATCTTTTTCATCTAACTTTTCATTAAGATCTAATAATTTAGAAGTATTGTCTTTATGTTTAGCTTCTATAGACTCATCCTCTTCCATGTAGGCTATTATCTCTAATTCTAATTGCTTTAGTTTCTTTTTCATTTCTTCTTTTTCATAACTTAAATATTCAAGTTGTTTGATATCTGTAATATTATCTTTATATAGCTTATCATTTAAAGCTTTTATTTCATATTCATATTGGGCTAAAGTATTTTCATATTTTAAAAGAGATGTTTTTACAATTCCTCTGTTGTTATCTAAAATCTCTAGCTTTTTATTTATATCTATAATTTTTTTATCGATATTCTCTACTTTAAAATCATTCTCTAAAATGTTTAGCTTCTTTAGATTTCTATCTAAGTTCAGATTATATTCTTCTAACTGCAATAATAATTCTAATTTATTCATCTGTTCCCCCTAATATATTTTTTCAGGTAAAGTTTGTTCCATAACAAATTCTATATTTAATAATCTAAATTCTTTTTCAAGATATTTCTTTATAACAGGTAAAATTAACTTTTCGCTATGAAAGTGTCCTATATCTATAAGTGTCAATCCTCTCTCATAAGCATATTGAGCTTCATGATATTTTATATCTCCTGTAATATATAAATCAGCTTTAGCTTGAACTGCATCTTTTATAAAATCACTTCCACTTCCACCACATACTGCTACTTTCCTTATAGATTTATCTATGGAACCATATAATACTAAATAATCTATATTTAAAGATTTCTTTATTACTTTTATGAAGTTTTCTAAACTAGTTTTTCGAATATCTCCAATCCTTCCATAACCATAGCTTATACTCTTGCCTAAAACTTCTTCTTTAAAGGTTTCTTTTAAACATCTTGTATTCTCAATATTTAACTCTTTCGAAAGTGCATCACTTACCCCACCTATAGCTAAATCTAAGTTCGAGTGAGCATTATAAACTGCAATATCATTTTTTATAAGATCAAATATAAGTTTTTCCTTTGGATCTTCATATATTATAGACTTCAATGGTTTAAATATTATAGGGTGATGAGTAATTATGAGATCAAATTCACCTTCTATAGCTTTCTTGACTATATCCGCATCTAAGTCCAAAGCTATTAATATATTTTTTATATTTTTTTCTTTCGAACCTATTTGAAAACCTGTGTTGTCCCAATCATCTATAAGACTTTTAGGTGCCCACTTTTCCATATACTCTAATATTTTTTTAAGCCTCAACTCGTTTTAATACCTCCATATATTCCTTTATCTTTTTTTCTAATTCATTTCTTCTTTTTATACTTCTCTTACTTGTTTTATCTTCTAACTCTATTATAACAGAGTTTGTAAGTTTTATTTTATTTTCAATAAATTCTTTTATTAAATGATGCTTTTTTTCTATCAAAATTTCACTTATCTCATAATATATTTCATTTTTTGAATTTTCATATCCTTTTTCTGCATAGATTATTTCATAAAACTTATCACCTTCTTTTGATAGTTCTTCATCTATTATCTTGAAATTATTTTGTGATAAATATTGTCTTAACTCTTTGCTAGCTATCATAGGTTGAAAAATAAAGTATTCTATTGATTTTGTAATTTCTTTGTCTTTTTCTAATATTTTCTGTATGAGAATTCCTCCCATACCAGCCATTATAACTCCATCTACTTCAAATGGCTCTATTACTTCTAGTCCATTGCCCAATCTACTATCGATATTTTCTTCTAATGATTTTTCTCCTACAAGTTCTGTAGTTTTTTTCAAAGAATCAGAACTGATATCAGATGCAATTATATTTTTCGATATTTTATTTTCAACTAAATATATTGGGATATATCCATGATCTGTACCTATGTCAAGTACTCTTGTATCCTTTTTAACAAACTCAGATATCTTTATAAGTCTATCGCTTAAATTCATCGCTTTACTCCTTTAAATCTAGAATAATTAGAGATTCGCTTTAAAGCGAATCTCTAATTATTCTAGAAAATCTTTTAATTTTTTACTTCTACTCGGATGACGAAGTTTACGAAGGGCTTTCGCCTCAATCTGTCTAATCCTCTCTCTAGTTACATCAAACTCTTTGCCTACTTCTTCAAGTGTTCTAGCTCTGCCATCATCTAAACCAAAGCGCAATCTTAAAACTTTTTGTTCTCTAGGTGTAAGTTCTTCTAACACTTTTATAAGCTGTTCTCTAAGCATTGTAAAGTTTGCAGCTTCAGCTGGAGATAATATTTCTTCATCTGGAATAAAATCTCCAAGATGACTGTCCTCTTCTTCTCCGATTGGAGTTTCTAAAGATACTGGTTCTTGAGCTATCTTCATGATTTCTCTTACCTTTTCTACTTCTAAGCCCATTTCTTTAGCAATTTCTTCTGGGACAGCATCTCTTCCCAGTTCTTGTACAAGTTGTCTTTGTATTCTTACAAGCTTATTTATAGTTTCTACCATATGAACAGGTATCCTAATAGTTCTTGCCTGATCTGCTATTGCTCTTGTAATTGCCTGTCTAATCCACCAAGTAGCATAGGTACTAAATTTGAATCCTTTTTTATATTCAAATTTTTCTACTGCCTTCATGAGCCCTAAATTACCTTCTTGTATTAAGTCTAGAAAAAGCATTCCTCTTCCAACATATCTTTTAGCAATACTTACGACTAGTCTTAAATTGGCTTCAGCCAATTCTTTTTTAGCTAATTCATCTCCATTTTCCATTCTTTTAGCAATACTTACTTCATCTGCACCAGTTAGTAGGGGTATCTTACCTATTTCTTTTAAATACATTCTTACAGGGTCGTCTACACTTATTCCTTTGGGAGTTGAGATATCGTTAATTTTCTCAGGTTTTTCATTTCCGATATCATCTTCATTATCTATAAGTAAATCTTCATCTTTTTCACCAAAAATTTCAATACCTGAATCTTCTAAATGTTCATAAATTTTATCTATATCTTCGGTTTCTAGTTCAACAGTTTCTAAAGTATCCATCAATTCTTTATATGTTAAACTCCCCTTTTTTTTACCTTTATTTGTCAATAATTTTATCAAAGATTTAAATTCATTGATTTCTTTACTATCTATATTTTTTGTATCTTCCATGATTGTACCTCCTACTTATATCTAATAAATTTAATTTCATTATTCAAACTAGTCAATTCAATACATAGAGCTTTGAAATATTCTTTATCTTTTTCCATTTTTTCTATATTGTCTTCAAAATCC
>CAZRHX010000120.1:3682-5544 GCA_964599855.1 uncultured Tissierella sp.
TGAATGAGCGAATTTAAAATTAAAGTATCTGTTAAATCATCGATTACTTGTTCTATATTTGTAGGTTTATATTCCAAAGACTCTTCGCTCAATTTTTTTATTATACTTTTATCTATCCCTATATTTAAAGCTTCTTCTACTAAATCATCTATATCTATAATCTCTTTATTTTTATATTCATTCTTTATCAAATTGTATGTTTTTCTACATGCGAAATTTGAAAAGCCTTCTTCTAAAAGCTTATCTCTGATAATATAAAAATATTCCTTATCAGCTATCATAAGCTTTATTAAATCAATTTCTGCTTTTATATGAGCAGATTTGATTTTATAGTTTTTAGTACCTATATTTTGCTTTTCTACTTTAACATTTTTTTTACTATTATTAAATTTATTATTATAATTACCTTTAACTTCTTTTTCAATCGCTTCTTTAGCTATACCAGTTTCTTTAGATATTTTTTCTATATATACATCTTTCTCTATTGGGCTTTTTAAATCTCTTATGACTTTAGATATTTCTTTTGTAAATAGAATTTTCTCCTCTAGATTATTTATATTAAATTTATCTTTATTTAAACTTATTTTATAATCAATTGGACTTAAAGCTTCTTTAAGCAATCTTTCAAATCTTATCTTTCCGTGTTCTCGTACATAGTCATCTGGATCCATGTTTTTAGGTAACTGTACCACTTTAGGCTTTATATCTTCTGCAGAGATAATATCTACAGCCCTTAGAGTAGCTTTCTTACCAGCTATATCAGAATCATATGCTATATAAACTTCTTCTCCATATCTCTTTAGAAGCTTAGCTTGACTAGGTGTAAGTGCAGTTCCAAGGCTTGCTAAAGAATAATCAATTCCCTTAGAAAAGAGTGCAATTACATCCATATATCCTTCTACTAAAAGTATTCTTTTTTTATTTGAATACTTTTTAACTAAATTTAAACCGTATAAATTATTTCCCTTATTAAATATAAGACTTTCTTTTGAATTCAAATATTTAGGCATAGAGTCATCTATCACTCGTCCTCCAAAGCCTATTATTTTATTATTTCTATCTATTATTGGGAACATTATTCTATTTCTAAATCTATCATAATATCCATTCTTACCTTTTTTCTTACTTATAAGACCTATTTTTTCTATCTCTTCACTTTTATATCCTTTAGCTATTAAAAATTTATATAAATTTTCCCATTTGTCAGGCGCAAAACCTATTCCAAATCTTTTTATATCTGTAAAATCTATGCCTCTTTTTTTTAAATAATCTAAAGAAGCCTTATCTTGCAAAAGTATTTCATGAAAGTATTTTCCTGTTTGTCTATTTATCTCATATAATCTTCTTTTTTCTTCTATTTCTTTAATATCTACTTCTTTTCCATCTAATTCAATTCCCAGCTTATCTGCCAAAAACTCTACCGCCTCTTTAAAGTCTAAATTTTCCTTTTTCATTATAAAGGTAATACTATCTCCACTTTCACCACAACCAAAACAGTGAAAAAACTGTTTTGCACTAGAAACCGTAAATGATGGTGTTTTTTCATTGTGAAAAGGACAAAGACCTACTAAATTAGCTCCTGCTCTATTTAAAGTAATATAATCTGATATTGTGTCCACAATATCAGCTTTTCCTTTTATCTCTTCTATCAAATCTTCATTTATATACATCTTAATATCATCACCTTGATATTCACCTACTATTATATTTGTAAAGAAAATTTCTATCAGATTCTTCGTAAATAACAAGCCTTAAAACATATTATATTTTAATATTTTTCCCAAGGCCTAGGAATAAACAAATTTTCAAAAACATGTATTACATATCTATCTGTCATACCTGCTATATAATCACATATCCTA
>CAZRHX010000121.1:0-5523 GCA_964599855.1 uncultured Tissierella sp.
AGATGAGGCTAAGATTTTAGGTGGGCTAGGACCTTGTGGTAAACCTTGTTGCTGTGTACAGTTTTTAGGAGATTTTGAGCCAGTTTCTATAAAGATGGCAAAAGAACAAAACTTATCTCTAAATCCTGCTAAAATATCTGGTCTTTGCGGTAGACTTATGTGTTGTTTAAAATATGAACAAGAAGCCTATGAAGATGCACTTTCTAGAATGCCAGAAGTTGGAGATCAAGCTACTACTCCAATGGGTACAGGTACTATAGTATATACTTATACCTTGCTTGAAACAGTGAAAGTAAGAGTAGCACTTGAAGATGGCACAGAAGATGTATTTAAATATCCTATAAAAGATATAGAACTTACAGGGAAAAGCGACTCTTCCTATATGAAAAATATAAAAAAGGCTGAAGAAATAAAAGATTTTTAATAAAAAATATAATACTTTAAATTTTTATAAAAATCTGTTAAAATAGAGTTGATAGTAAATGGAGGTGAATTTAAATGGCATATCATATAACTGACGATTGTATAGCTTGTGGATCATGCTTACCAGAATGTCCAACTGATGCCATATCTGAAGGCGACATTTACATAATAGATGCAGATGCATGTATAGATTGCGGAGCTTGTGCAGATGTTTGTCCAACAGATGCATGTCAACCAGAATAATATTGATTTAAAAAGACCCCTTGGGTCTTTTTTCTTACATAAAAGGAGAAATACAAATGGAGAGAGTAGACCTAGTTCCAGGCACTGATTTCAAAATTATACAAGATAAAAAATCCTTTTCCTATGGTACAGATGCTATATTTCTGTCGAGTTTTTCAAAAGCAAAGGGAATAGTTGTAGATCTTGGGACGGGATCGGGAATTATACCGCTTAGAATAGTAAGTAAAAAAAATGTCAAAAAGATATATGGGATAGAGATCCAGCCTGATGTATATAAAAGAGCTAAGAGAAGTATAGAACTAAACAAGCTAGAAGAAAAAATAGAGATTTTAAAAATGGATTTAAAGGATTTACATAAAAGATTTGATAAATGTGAAATAGATACAGTTATTTCAAACCCTCCATATTTAAAAACAGGTGGGGCCATAGTAAATGAAAAAGAAAACTTTGCCATATCTCGCCATGAAATAGCCTGTAATCTAGAAGATATAATAAGAGTTTCAAGTTACCTTTTAAAACCATTAGGGAAACTTTTCTTAGTACATAGACCAGATAGACTCACAGATATATTTTGTCTAATGAGAGAATATGGTTTAGAAGCTAAATGGATTAGATTTGTATATCCAAAGCTAGGGAAAGCACCAAATCTTGTTCTTATAGAGGCGGTAAAGGGTGGGAATAAAGAACTTAGATTTTTTGCGCCTTTAATAGTATATAATGAAGATGGAACATATACTGATGAAATACATGAAATATACGATAGAAAGTAGTTGAAATAAATGGCAAAGGGAAAACTCTACATCTGTCCAACACCTATAGGAAATTTAGAGGATATAACTATTAGAACGCTTAGAGTCTTAGAAGAAGTAGATCTAATAGCGGCTGAAGACACAAGACACAGTTTAAAGTTATTAAACCATTATGATATAAAAAAACCTCTCACATCCTACCATGAACACAATGAAAGGGAGAAGGGCAGAGAACTTATAGAAAAACTTTTACAAGGAACAAATATAGCCCAGATAAGCGACGCCGGTATGCCTGGTATAAGTGACCCAGGTGAGACACTTATAAAACTAGCCATAGAAGAAAAGATAGAAGTGATAGCTCTTCCTGGTCCTACAGCTCTTATAACTGCTTTGGTAGCATCAGGCTTAGATACTAGGAGATTTACATTTGAAGGCTTTCTTTCATCTAAAAAAAGAGAGAGATTAGATAGGTTAAAAGTTTTACAAGCGAATGAAAACACCTTGATAATCTACGAATCTCCACATAGACTAAAGGATTCTTTAAAAGATATATTAGAAATATTTGGAAATAGAAATATAGCAGTTATAAGAGAACTCACAAAGGTATATGAAGAGATATTTAGAGGGGATCTAGTCTCTAGCATAGAAAGATTTGAAAGAGATGCACCGAGAGGAGAATTTGTATTAGTAATAGAAGGTAAGACAGAAATAAGTGCCAATGTTGAAATAGACATAGAAGCAGAGCTTTTAAAATATATAGAAGAAGGATATACAAAAAAAGCTAGTGTAAAGATAGTTACAGAAAAACATGGTCTACAAAAGAACAAGGTCTATAAAAAGAGTTTGGATTTATAAAAAGAAAGTGGTGTAATATGTATAGCATCCATGATAAATTAAAAGAAAAGATCTCAGATTTAAGCTCCACACTTGAAGAGAAGTATGAAGGTGTTTTAAATATAGATAGAAAATCGCTTAGAGAGTTTATAGATGAAGAAATAGGAAAGATAAAAAAAATAGAAAAACTTAGTGAATCACATCTGAAGTCTTTTCAAAAAAAAGGCGGTATAGTAGGAGTAGATGGTTCAAGTAACCGCATAGGAGGACTCTATCCCCATTTTATAGAAGCTTATCAAGCACTTGCAAAATCTACTATATATAAGGAAGATCCTCTCTTTCTAGCAGATATATATACGCCTCTTGGAGAAAAAAAGATAGAAAATTCTCCCCTTGAAGAAGATGAAAATAGAGATGAAGATAGGGAGGATAAGAAGAATATAAAACTCTCCACCATAGAAGTCCAAGCTGCAATAGAAGCCATAGAAAAGTTTAAACCATATGCCATACTCATGGACGGAGGTCTTATAAGATATAATATCTATGCAAAAGATAAATGGGAAGAACTGAGAGAAATATGTGAAGATAGAGAAATTATACTTGTAGGAGTTATAGAAGATATAAAGACTTCTATAATAGGAGATGGCTTGAGAGCAAAATATGAAGAATTAAATGCTTCTTTTTATGATCGAGAACTTCTCTTTGGAAAATTAAACTATGGTGAAATGGTTATCATAAATGAAAGAGTAAATAAAAAAGGAAGAGAAGGTTATTCATCTGCCTTTATAAGGAGTTCACTAGCCCCAACTGTCATTGGAATGGATATATTAGATAGCCAAAAGAAAAGCATAGAAGAGATGGGAAGATTGATCCTAACACTTACACCTGAGACGGGTCGTGGCATACCCCTTTGGCTTGATATTGTAGATGAAGAAGTAAAGATATCAGATGCCATAATGAAAGCACTTATGGAAAGATACATGGACAGGGGACTTTATGAAAGGTTCTTCATAGCTGAAAGAGACAAAAGAAATTAGGAGGAAAAAGCATGAAAGTAGTAGGCATAACGACACAACAAGAAGTTTTTGTAGGATCAAAAGACAGAAATTTTAGAATAAATGAATTTTTGATTATAGAAGACCCCTATCAGAATGATTTATTAGGAGAAGTAGTAGAAGCTCAAACCTTTAATAGATATATTCCACTAAACATACATGGAGATATGGTAGATTCTTCAGTGTTAGAATCTTTAAAATCTTTGGGCTATAATATAGATGAAGATACAATATATCTTTCAAAAGTAAGACTTTTAAACGAGGCACTCTATCCAGTACACACAGGTTCCGATATAAGACTTCCCAAGTTTTCCGAAGTTAAAGATATAATGATTCAATCTACTGTAGAAGAGGGTCTGGTTTTAGGGGTTATAAGAAATACTGATGATATGGCCATAGACATGGATGATGAATTTAAAGATATCCTCTATACCTTTGAAAAAGATGGTCTTGTCCCTCAAAGAGAAATACCATATATAATGGATTTAAGAAGTCAGCATCACTATCCACATATAGGAGTATTTGGTGGTTCTGGATCTGGGAAATCGTTTGGTCTCAGGGTAGTCTTAGAAGAACTGATGGAACAAAACATACCTACCATAGTTTTAGATCCACATTTTGAAATGGATTTTTCTGACAATCCAGATTATTTAGAAGAAAAAAAAGATTTCAATGATAAATTTAAATGTCTTCAAGTAGGCATTCATATAGGGGTTAAGTTTGAAGACCTTTCATCTGGAGACCTTAAAAACTTGCTTGATGCTTCAAGCCATTTAACTGACTCTATGAATAATGTAGTAGATATCTTATTTAAAAGAAGAGATTCTCATATAAGTTTTGCAGATAGGCTTAGAATGTTGACAGAAGCTCAAGAAGAAGGAAATATAGAAAAAATAGAAAATAGAATTATGGCAGGCTCTGACCCAGAAGAAAAAAAAGCTTGGGAAAAGAGAAAAGAATTATTTTTAAACTATGATAAAACTTGTCCTTATAATTCAGTCAGAGGAATTCTCTGGAGACTTAAAAGGCTTGAAAATGAGGGGATATTTTCTAAAGATATAAGAGAGATAGAAGTGGGGCTTCAAGATGGAAAACTTATGGTACTTCAAGGAAATACTAGAATACTTCAAGTTTTCAGCACATACCTTTTGAATAATCTCTACCATAAAAGAAGAGAATATAAAGACGCACTCTATAAAAAAATAGCTGCTGAATATTTCCCGCCATTTATAATAGTGACAGATGAAGCTCATAACTTTGCACCTAAGGGATATGAATCTCCATCAAAATCTATTCTAAAAGAAATATCCCAAGAAGGTAGGAAGTATGGAGTGTTTTTAATCCTTGCAACTCAAAGACCAACACTCCTTGACGAAACTATAACAGCCCAGCTCAATACAAAGTTTATATTTAGAACTGTAAGAGCTTCAGATATAAAGACTATACAAGAAGAAACAGATCTAACAGTAGAAGAGACAAGGCGTCTTCCCTATCTTCGAACTGGAGATGTGTTCATCTCATCGGCTACACTGGGTAGGACAGTTTATGGGAGAATAAGAGCCGCTCTTACTACGAGCCCCCATACATTGAATCCATTTGATGAACTAAAGCTTAAAACAAAAGAAAAAGATGACGATCTCTTTGATGATATAAGAGAAAAGCTACCCATAAATGAAAATGACCTATTAGAAACTGCCATAGAATTAGAAAAAGACACAGGGAAAACTTATACAATACAGAATTTGGAAGAAAAACTAAGCCAGATGGTGGAAAAAGGCTATATTGAGAGAGAAGATACTATTTTTGGGTATAGATATAAAAACAAACAAATAAATAAATAAATAAGTAAAATCTAGTATGAGAAAGGGGTAATATTATGGAGATGGATTATTGTTACATAAAAAAGGGCCAATTTGATGCACATCTTTTTCATGAAGGAACATTTTATGAATCTTATGAATTTTTAGGTGCTCATAAAATGTCCGAAGATGAAGAATATGTAAGATTTATAGTTTGGGCTCCTAGAGCTAAAGAAGTTTTTTTGACAGGAAGCTTTAATGAATGGCATGAAACAAATCTTCCATTAAAAAGGATACCAGAAAGTGGATTATGGAATATATGTGTAAAAGGAGTATCAGAGTTTGACTGTTATAAATATAGAATAATAACGCAAGAAAATGAAGTGCTTATGAAAGCAGACCCTTATGCATTCCATGCAG
>CAZRHX010000122.1:0-5388 GCA_964599855.1 uncultured Tissierella sp.
ATTAAAAGATGATAAATATTATATGGAAAAAGCTATACAATTAGCATATCATGCAAAAGAAAATGGAGACAATCCTTTTGGCTCTATATTGGTGGATCAAAAGGGTAATATTTTAATGGAAGATGAAAACACACAGGTCACTCAAAATGATATAACTGGGCACCCAGAACTTAAAATAGCTAAGAGAGCAGCTGCAAAATATGATAAAGAATTTTTAAAAAAATGTACTATGTATAATTCTGCAGAGCCTTGTACAATGTGTACTGGAGCAATTTATTGGAGTGGAATTGGAAGAATAGTATTTGGTATAGGTAAAGAGCGATTAAATGAACTAAAAACTGATGGAGAAGGGAGTATAAACTATTCTATTCATGAATTATTGGGTAATAGTGGAAAAGAATTCGAAATAGTAGGTCCCATGGACAAGATGAAAGATGAAGTTGAAAGTCCACATAAGTAAAAAAGTTATAAATAAGTATACCGATAAAGAGCTTCAGCTTAATTAGAGTAAATAAAATTCGTAATATTCACATTATATGAGTATAAAAAAATAAATTATAGTAAACAGAAAGTATATTAAAAATTGGAGGAATGTTTTGTGAAACTTGGTTTTATAGTTAATCCGATTGCAGGTATGGGGGGAAAAGTAGGACTTAAAGGTACTGATGGCCCAGAAATTCTAAAAGAAGCTCGTAGTTTAGGTGCGGTACCTGAATCTCCAAATAAGGCAAAATTAGCATTGGAGAGCTTACTACCTATTAAAGATAAATTGCAAATCTTTACTTATCCAGGAAATATGGGTGAAGAAGAAGCGGTTGAGCTAGGATACAATCCAACTGTTATTGGTGAAAGAAAAGAAGAACTAGATCCTAAAAATACAGAAGAAGCTGCAAAGAAAATGGTTGAAGAAGGTGTAGATTTAATACTTTTCGCAGGTGGAGATGGAACTGCAAGAAATATCTTTAATGCTGTAGGTACAAGTGTACCAGTTATAGGTATACCAGCAGGAGTTAAGATTCATTCAGGTGTATATGCAAATTATCCTAAAGCAGCAGGAGATGTAGCACTTCATTATCTGCAAAGTGATGATAGAAAGACAAAGGAAGCAGAAGTAATGGATATAGATGAAGAAGCTTTTAGAGAAGGGGTAGTAACAGCAAGATTATATGGATATGTCAGGATACCCTTAGAAGAAGAATTGATACAGACTACTAAATCCGGTGGGCTTGGCTCTGAAGAAGATGCTTTAGAAGGAATTACTAACACAATTCTTGAAAATATGGAGCCAGATGTATTTTATATTATGGGTTCTGGTACATCTATAAGACCTATTATGGAAAGTTTAAACTTGCCTAATACGCTGTTAGGAATAGATATCATAAAAAACAGAGAATTAGTTGGAAAAGATGTAAATGAAAAAGAAATTTTAGATATAATTGGAGATGATAGTGCTAAAATAATAGTTACTGTTATTGGAGGACAAGGTTATATCTTTGGAAGAGGCAATCAACAAATCAGTGCAGAAGTTATTAAAAAAGTAGGAAAAGAAAATATACTGGTTGTAGCTACTAAAAAGAAGCTCCTTTCTTTAGATAGAAGACCACTTTTAGTAGATACAGGAAATAAAGAAGTGAATAAAATGCTTAATGGATATATAAATGTATTAACAAGCTATGAGACAAGATCTTTTGAGAATGTTAAAGGACTATAATTTAATAAGTTAAAATAAAAAACAGATAAGAATTTAATTTTTATCTGTTTTTCCTACATTAAGCTTTAAACAAAAAAGGAGAAAATTATGGATAATAATATGGATAATAAAGAAAGAATAATAAAATCATATAAAGAATTAGATCGAAGTTATTTTATGGATGATTATAAAGAGTATGCACATGAAGATACTCCTTTTCCTATAGGATATGGGCAAACAATATCTCAACCCAGTTTGGTATTGAAAATGACGATTTTATTAGATGTTGATAAAGAGAGTAAAGTTCTTGAAATAGGAACAGGTTCTGGCTATCAAGCAGCTCTATTGTCAAAAGCTTGTAAGGTCTTATATACAGTTGAAAGAATAGAAGAACTTTTTATAAAAGCTAAAGAAAGACTTTTAAAGGGAGGATATGAAAATATAAAGTTTAAATTGGGAGATGGAAGCTTAGGTTGGAAAGAAAATGCTCCATACGATAGGATAATGGTAACAGCATCTGCAACAAGTTTACCAGAAAAATTAGTAGATCAGCTAGCTACAAATGGTAAAATGATTATACCAGTAGGGCAAGATCCAGTTCAAGATCTTTTGCTTATAACAAAAGATCTTGAAGGAAAAGTAAAAAAGGAATTAATAACAAAGGTTAGATTTGTAAGATTGATAGGTGAGTATTAAAAAAATATTTGAAAGTAAGGAGAGAATAATGGATAAAAGAAAATATGAGAATGTTACAAATTTAATTCTTAAAAATCCTAATAGATTAAAAATATTTAATATAATAAATAGTGTTTCTACCATAATAGTATATCTAATTTATCCAATTTTCTTATTAGTATTGATATTAAAACAGGATGAAAGATTATGGAAGGTTTTATTTATACCTTCCATAAGTTTTATACTTGTAAGTTTATTTAGAAAACATTTTAATGCCCCAAGACCTTATGAAGTTTTAAACATCCAGCCAATAATTCATAAAGATACCAAGGGGAAATCTTTTCCCAGTCGCCATGTTTTCTCTGCTTTTATAATTGCCATGACTTTATATTATATATCAATTCCAATTGGCGTTTTTTTAATGTTTATTGGAACTATAATAGCAACATTGAGAGTAGTAGGTGGAGTTCATTTTCCAAAAGATGTAATAGCTGGTGCTATTGTTGGAATATCATGTGCAATAATAGGGTGGAATATCTTTTTTTTCATATAATGAAAAGATGGTATATAGATATATTATTATAAGTGTATTAAAAAAAGATAGACTAAGAGAATTTAACTCTTGTCTATCTTTTAGAAACTAATAATTATTTATACTTATATTATTGTTTATATTGTAAATTCACCAACACGTTCATTTAATTTTTCAGCAATTTTTGCAAGTTCTTCACTTGCATTTGCGATTTCTTCCATGGCAGCTGTTTGTTCTTGTACAGATGCTGATGCTTCTTCAGTTCCAGCAGCATTTTCTTCTGAAATTGAAGATAGGTTTTCTATTATACTGATAATTTCTTCTTTTTTATATTCCATTTCATCACTGGAATCATTGACATTGTTAATAACAGATCTCATCTCTTCTATAGAATCTGCTATTCCTTGGAACTTGTTATTAGTTAATTTTACACTTTTAGATTGGGAAGAAACTATCTCTTCCAACTCTTCCATTGTTTTAACTCCACTTGAAGTTTTATCTGTTAAATCATCTATAATATTACTTATTTCTTCTGTAAACTTATTAGATTCTTCTGCAAGCTTTCTTATTTCATCTGCTACAACAGCAAATCCACGTCCTGCTTCTCCAGCCCTTGCAGCTTCTATAGCAGCATTTAATGCTAATAGATTTGTTTGTTCTGCTATACTTTTTATCATTTCACTGGCGCTGGCGATTTTACTTGCGCTTTTATTTGTATTTATAATAATTTCTTGAACTTCTTTTGAAGATTTACTATTAATATTTGTCTTTTCCACAAGTTCTACTAAAACTTCTAATCCTTCATCTTTAAGATTATTTACTTTATCAGTTGTAGAATTTAGATTTTCTATATCATTTTTATTTTCTACTACTAAATTTCCAAGTTCTAATATAGATGCAGCTCCCTGTCCTGTGTTTTGCGCTTGGTCAGACGCACCATGAGCTATTTCCTCAATAGTTTTAGCTATCTCATTAGCAGCTGTAGAGGAGTGTTGGCTAGTTGCAGTAAGCTCCTCAGAAGAAGCCGCCAATTGCTGAGATGCTTCCATAACATTTTTAATAACAGTTCTTATTGATATTTGCATACGACTGACGGCTTTTGAAATTTCTCCAAACTCATCATTTTTAATTAGCAATTCTTCTGGTAGATCTTTAGAAAAATCACCTGAAGCCATAAAGCCCATTTGTTTTTTTAATATATTGATTGTTTTTATAGCATAGTTAGAACCATTAAATAAAATAAAGCCTAAAATTAGAAATACTAATAATCCAGAAATTATAATTATAATTAAATTCCTTCTTATAGCCGATTGAACTCCTAACATAGAATATCCAATGCTAAGTGCTCCAATGTTTTCTCCATTTATTATGGCTGGATAGTTAATGTCATACACATCAAAATCCTCTGCTTCATAATATCTTTCTTGATAAGCAGGTTCATTATCAATTACAGTCGATTTAATCGATTCATCACTAGCAAAAGATAGTCCTATTAGATCTTTATTACTACTGCCAACTACTTCAAAATTTTTATCGACTAAAGTAATATATGCTATTTCATCACGAGAACCTGCTTCTTCTAAAATAGTTTGGAATTCAAAGGATTCAGTTAATTGCTGGACTCTATCTGCTGCAATTCCCACTTGGATAAAGTATCCATCTGTATCTTTTAAGTAACCATTTTTAACAAAATCACCGGATTCACTATCTTGTCTGATGTCTTCCATTAGTTCCGAATCACTCGATTTCATAAAATTATTTACAGGATGACCTTCTTCCACGACTAGACCTACAAGTTCTTTAACACTAGAGTTTACAATTTCAGCATTTGAATTATAATAACTTATTTCATCGATATCAGATTTATTTGCTAAATCCATTAGGAACTTATCATCTAAACCATTCCGATTAGATTTAGTTATATTTGCAGCTGTTCTTATCTTATCTTCAATCATGCTATTAATTAACTCTATAGATCGAGCATTGTCTTCTAAGCGACTTATAAAGTCTGAAGACGTGCTAAGTCCATTTTCTTTCATTTCATTGAGTAAACTTTGCTTTGTAGTATTGTAAGAAACAATACCTATTGCTGATATCCCTAAAAGCACAACTATAAGTGGAATTATTATTAGCTTTACTTTTATCGAACCTTGCTTATTGCTTGTTTTTTCTTGGAATTTGTTGTCTTCTGTCTGTTTCTTGTTTTGCTTGACCATTTCAAACCTCCTAATTTATTTTATAACAATAAAATTCCCTCCTTTATGAAGTTTTTCAATATTATGTAATATTTTAGTACATTACTGTAAAGATACTCACAATTAATTATATCGGCAGTTTTTTTATAAAGTTAAGTAAAACATTAAAAATTAAAGCAATAAATTTCTATCTTTATTGCTTTAATTTTTAAAAGTCCATATAATGTAATATACAAGTAGGTAAGATTAAAGGAGAGATTTATAATGAATAAAAATGATACAGTTTATTATCCTCA
>CAZRHX010000123.1:0-5343 GCA_964599855.1 uncultured Tissierella sp.
TGCCTTATCTTTTAGTTTTTTTTCATCTTCTAATTCTACATTATCACTGAATATGAATATATTCATATCTTCGTCCAAAAGTTTATCTGCTTCTTCATATACATATTCTCCTGGAATAGATATAAGCGCTAGATTTGGATTTTCAATATTATCTAATGCTCCGCTCAATGTCCTTGAAACTACAAGCTTTGAAGATTTAGATTGTGAAGATAGATCTGTTATGAAGTCCTCTAGTTCCTGAGCTACAACATCTACTAAACTACTATCCTCCGTATCTACTGCTATACAGATATCGTTTGGACTTGCATCATCAAATTCGCTTGAATACATATCTGTATTTTTAAATATATCTTTATTTGCTGGAGTTCCCATCATTATAGAAACTTGTTCTACACCATCTAACTCTGAAAGTTTACTACTTAGTACCATTAAGTTTACAGAATCTTGATATGTGTTTTTCTTTAACATTCCATAAATCATTCTATCACTCCTAGTTTTATTTTTTCCTATATCTATTACATTACCCAAGATTTCAACATATATTAAAGATCTAACTTTAAATCTCCATACTTTATCCAACCCATTTTTCTAAATATCTCAGATATAATCCAAGTAAGTGCTCCTGGAGCTATAAAACAAAATATTGCTATCTTCAACCAAATTTCTCCCGCTGGCGCTCCTGCCGCTGTCATGGCAGATAGGGTTCCTAAAGGAGCTACAAGTCCAGAGGTTCCAGTACCTGCTGCTGCTGAGATACTCTCCATCTTGAACACCGTCGTAACTATTGGCCCTAGTATAATGGCGGTAAGAGTCGGTGGCAATAATAATATTGGTTTTTTTACTATATTTCCTATCTGAATCATTGGAGAACCAAGTGCCTGACTTACAAATCCTCCCCAACCATTTTCTCTTAAACTTTGAATTCCAAATCCAACTGTATGAGCACATCCTCCTACTACTGCAGCCCCTGAAGCTGGTCCTGCGATTGCAATCATTATAGCAATTGCCGTACTACTTATAGGAAGTGTAAGAGTTAATCCCATAATAGCTGCAACTACCATACCCATTGGTATAGGTTGAAGTTCTGTTGCTCTGTTGATAATTACACCAAGTCCAAGCATGAAGCTATTGATTCCAGGTCCTATTAGTGTACCAATAAGAGCTCCCGTAATTGCTGTAACTGCTGGTGTTACCACTACGTCTATAGGTGTTTCCTTTGAAACCATCTTGCCAAGCTCAGTACCTACTATTGCAGATATAAATGCTCCTACTGGTCCACCAAGCTCATATCCTACTGCTCCTGTAATAACTGATGCAAATAATACCAAGGGCGGAGCCTTAAGTCCAAGTGCTACAGCCACAGCAATACCTGGTCCTGCTACTGACTTTGCTACCGGTCCCAATACATCTACTAAGTAGGAAATGTTTAATTGTCCTCCTATTGTTTCGAAAATAACTCCAGTGATAAGTGTTGCAAAAAGTCCGAGTGCCATGAAAGATAGGGCATCTATTAAGTACCTTTGGAAACTGATTTCAATATCTTTTCTCTTTAAAAACCCTTTAAAACCCTTTACTTCTTCAGGCTTATTGTTTACTTCTTCTTTACCTTTTTTCATTTACAAACCTCTTTTCTTTTTTATTTTGTTTATTGTTTTATTATTTTATAAATATATTTAATATGTTATAATAAAATCATATCAAACATTACAACAATTGTCATTATCTCATAAAGATAATGACAATTTTATTTTACTGCCTAATTAGATAATATCATAAAGTTAAAGTCATTATGATAATTTAAATCTGTAATATGTGTTTTAAATTTAAGATTCATCTATGCAGTCATCCCTTAAAGATAAAATTATACTATTTATTTATCCTTTACTATCCTTGCTATAGCTATGTATAAGTATTACAATTATAGATAATAGTAATACTATAATAGAAAGGTTGTGGTCTAATGGATTTACCATTGAATGTCTTTTATTGGCTTTTATCTATAATCCCAATTTTAATCTTACTTGTTTTAATGATTCATTATGGATGGGGAGCTTCTAGTGCTGCTCCTTTAACTCTTGCAATAACAATCGTTGTAAGCTTTATATTTTTCAAATCAAATGTAACAGTGGTCTTTATAGAGCTTTTAAAATCACTTTGGAATTCACTCAGTATAATATTGGTCATCATCACAGCTGTACTTCTATATGAAGTCAGTAGTGAAGCGAAAGCATTTAGTGTCTTAAATAAAATGTTTAAAAAAATCGCTCCAAATGAGCTCATTAGAATAATGTTAATAGGGATTGCCTTTGCTAGTTTTCTTCAAGGAGTAACAGGCTTTGGCGTACCTGTCTTAGTTGCGGCACCATTACTTCTTCAAATAGGTGTAAAACCAATCTGGGCAGTTATCATACCACTTATAGGCCATAGCTGGGCAGGAACATTTGGAACATTGGCATTGGCTTGGCATGCACTTATACTACAATCAGGTGTAGACGGAGCTATAGTTGGTAATGTAGCTATTTATGCGACTATACTTTTATTTGTATTGAACCTACTTTCGACAGGCGCAATCTCTTATTTTTATGGTGGTTTTAAAGGAATAAAAAAAGGATTGTTAGCTATTATCTTACTTAGTATAACTCAAGGTGGAGGACAAATACTGTTTTCTCAAATAAATGCAGATTTAGCAGTATTTATTCCAAGCGCAATTTCACTATTTGTGTTGATTTTATTATCTAAGACACCAGTGTATAGGGATAATTGGAAAATAGATGATAGTAAGGTTATGACTACAAGGCAAGTAGAAACAAAAGAAGTTGTAATTAAAGACAATATGAGTGTCAATGAAGCATTTATACCATATTATTTAATGACAGCTATTACCCTTTTAGTTCTGCTCATTCCACCTGTAAATCAATTTCTTGGACAAATTAGCTATGGACCAGCTTTCATGGAAACTAGAACAGGATTTGGAGTTGTTAACGCAGCAATAAGCAGCTATGGTCCTATTAAGCCGTTGACGCATGCTAGTATGTTTTTATTTCTTTCATCTATCTTAGGCTATATGTATTATAGAAGAAAAGGAATAATTAAAGATAGAGCACTAGGATCTATCTTTAAGAGAACTATGAAGAAGGTAGTCTCTCCAACTCTTGCAGTTATATCTCTAATCTCAATCTCTAGAGTAATGGCCGGTACAGGCCAAACTCTTGTATTAGCTGAAGGAGTGGCACTTGTACTTGGAAATTATTACGTAATATTAGCTCCATTTATAGGGCTATTGGGCTCCTTTATAACGGGTAGTAATATGAGTTCTAATATACTATTTGGAGATTTCCAACTTACAACTTCAGAACTCATAGGTTTAAACTCATCTGCAATACTTGGATCTCAAACAGCAGGTGGAGCCATAGGAACATCAATTGCTCCAGGCAATATAGTCCTTGGAACTACCACAGCTGGTATACTAGGCTCCGAAGGAGAAGTACTCAAGAAGATAATTCCCTTTACTTTAGTAATAGCTACTATATTTGGCTTACTTCTCTTTCTTGATAATTTGCTTATTTATTAAAATAAAACCGCCAGAGATTGTTTTTATAATCTCTGGCGGTTTTATTTTTCTTGAAACTATCTATCCTCTTTAAAGTGGTATTTATTTATAGCTAAATATATATTATCAACTATATCGCTTGCTATCATGCTATATTCTCCTATTTTTTCCTTTGCTACATCCCCTGCTATTCCATGAAGATGCACTCCTAATCTAGCTGCATCAAAAGATTTTAAGCCCTGTGCTAAAAGAGAAGCTATCATTCCTGTGAGAACATCCCCTGATCCTGCTGTTGCCATACCAGGATTTCCCGTTTCATTTATGTATATTCCAAGCTTGGGAGATGCTACAACTGTTCTATGACCTTTTAAAACCACTACTACATTGTATTTTTTGGCCACATACTCACTGTAGTAGACTCTCCTTTCTTGTATCTTATCTATGCTTACATCTAAAAGCCTAGAGAGTTCTCCTGGATGTGGGGTTATAATTAAAGGATTGTTGTGCTCTTCTAAAATATGTGGCATCTGTGAAATACAGTTCAAAGCATCTGCATCTAATACAATTGGAACCTTAGCATTTTTCATGATTTCCTTTACTAAATAAGTTCTATCTCCATCTACTCCCATGCCAGGGCCTAATGCCAGAGCATCCATATCCTTTATATACATCAATATATCTTGTAAAGACTCCATCGTAAAGTGTCCAGTTCCATCATCTTCAACTGGTCTTACTATGGCTTCAGTGAGCTTTATACTCATTATAGACTCAATTGTACTTGGTATAAGTGCATAGGAATATCCTGAACCTGTCCTAAGTGAAGATATTGCTGTAAGATATGGAGCTCCTGCCATACCTGAACTTCCTCCAATAATACCAACTCTTCCATAGTCCCCCTTGTGACTATCAAGCTTTCTTTTTTTGAGTAAATCTCTCATAGAATCCCCTCCTCTAATATATCTAACTACTGAAAATATATACCCAGAACATGATTTTTTATTCACAAAGTAAAAATAAGAAAAGTATGCTAATTTTATATCTTTTTTACTTTATTTTACCTATTTATGATATAATGAATAATATTGTCTTATTGAAGAAAAAGTTATTTTGGGAGGAATTGTATGTCTCGTAAAAAAAAGGTAAATCGTCGTAGAAAAAAAAGAAGTTTTTTTAGAATATTGTTGACAACAGTAATTCTATTTTCAATTTTAGGATTTGGGATCTTATATGCTTTTAATATATTAAATAAAGCGGATAATATTGTCATACCTAAAGATGACTTTGCACTTGGAATAAAAAACAGTGCCATAGAAGATACCGATGTCCTAAATATAGTTCTCTTTGGCTTGGATGATACAGAAGCTAATTTTGGGGGTAGATCTGACAGTATAATGATAGCTAGCCTTGATAAAATACATAAAAAAATAAAACTGACTTCTCTTATGAGAGATACTTATGTCGATATACCCGGTTATGGAATGGATAAGTTAAATCATGCTCACTCCTTTGGTGGACCAGAGCTTTCCATTCGAACAATAAATCAAAACTTTGATATGAATATACGTGAATTTGCTTCAGTAGACTTTTTTGGTCTAGAAAAAGTAATAGACACACTTGATGGAATAGAAGTAGAAGTTAAAGAAAATGAAGTCAGGCATTTAAACGAAGGTGTAATAAACATGAATGGAAGAGATGGCACAAAAGGGGAGCAAATTACAGAAGGTGGTTTGCAGACTCTAACGGGGAGACAAGCTGTGTCATACTCTAGGATAAGAAAAACAGGTGATGGCGAC
>CAZRHX010000124.1:0-5341 GCA_964599855.1 uncultured Tissierella sp.
GATAAATATGTTGATAAAAGCAGTCAAAACAATGAAACTAATGATAAGGGGTAATCCTATAAATCCAATATCTTTTAGAAAATTGGCACCAGAAACAGAAATAATGGTTCCTAGGTTTGAATAATTGAAAAATGCCGTAAATTGTGCCGCAAAAAATATCAGTACCATAAAGCTGGATAATCCTGCTATGGCCTTGTTCATAAGTTCAATTACATCTTTATCATTTTTAATAACCCTAGCTCCTATACCATAAAATATTCCCGGTATTAAAAACAAGAGCATCATAAAAAATATTATTCCGCTCATAAAAGGAGATGTCAATATCTGGCCTGTTTCTGGATTTCTTAAAAGTGAATTTTGTGGAAGCAATAAAAGCATAAGTATCCCAAAATAGATCAAGGTCGATATACCAGCAAAGCGCATACCTCTTTTTTCATCTTCAGTTACTATATCCATTGTCTCTGATTCACTGATTACATATTCTCCAAGTCTTGGTTCTACTATCTTATCAGTTACATATGTTCCAATAATAGTAATCATAAAGGTAGATACCACCATAAAGTACCAATTTGCAGTAGGAAGTACGGTGTAAGTAGGATCTATCAATTGTGCTGCCTGGGTAGATATTCCAGCAAACATGGGATCATTGGTACCTATTAAAAGATTGGCACTCCAACCTCCTGATACTCCAGCGAATGCTGCTGCAAGTCCTGCTATAGGATGTCTTCCAAAACCTAAGAATAAAATAGCTCCAAGCGGTACTAGTACAACATATCCTGTAGAAGATGCCACATTAGACATTATCCCTAAGAAAACAACTACAGCTGTTACAGCTCTTTTTGGAGTAACCTCTGCTATTCTCTTTATTATAGATGCAATTAGTCCCGTTCCTTCGGCAACTCCTACACCAAGTATAATTGTAAAAACTGTTCCTAGTGCAAAGAAACCAGTGAAGTTGGAAACAATGGTAGTTACTATATGGCGTAAGCTATCTGGTGCAAATAGATTTACTACACCCACTGTCTTCTCTATTATTTTGCCCGATTCTAAATCATAAGCTTCATAGGTAACTGAAACTCCCATTTTCGACAATATAAAGGAGACTAGCATAGTTATCAAAGCAAATATAACAAAGAGAGTTGCAGGATTAGGTAGTGCATTTCCGACTTTTTCAATTTTATCTAACGAGCGAAGTGTAAAGCTTTGTTTAGCTTTTTTATTCATAGATTTTTCCTCCTTTAAAGATACTTTAATTTATTTAATATTTTACCCTGCTTTATTTATTAAAAGAAAGGTTAAGCTTATATATCAAGTATATGAAAATACTCCTAATTTTTGTATAATAGGAGTATTTGAAAATCTATTTTAAATTCTATTTATTTTTTTAAATCTTCAATTATACTTTCTCTTCTTCTTCAGGCTTATGGTGGATTATTGATATCCATTTTTCTCCAACTAGTATTCTTCTAATTTTTTTTTCAAAGTCTATTCTAGAGAGCCATACCTGTCTATCACATCCTTTACACTCAAGTTTTATATCAGCACCTGTTCTAAGTATTTCCCATTTATTTTCTCCGCATGGATGACCTTTTTTCAAAGTAACTAGGTCTCCCTTTTTATAGTGTAAAATCATCTGCATCACTCCTTTTTTAAATATCTTTATATATCCTATTATACTTTAAAAGGGAGACCTTTTAAAGTCTCCCTTTTATTTATCTTTATTTTTATCTTTATCTTCTTCTATTTCTTCATCTTCATCTTCATCTTCATTGAATTCTTCTTCTCTTTCATCCCAATCAGGTGCACCATCTTTGAAATATTCCTTATATTCTTTAGAGCCTTTTTCTGGTTTTTTCATAATAATTTCCTCCTATTTATATTAAGTATAATAAATCCTATATCACATTTTTACCCTAATTTAGAATTTTAAACATAAGTTAAGTTATTTATAAGGGTTTTTCATTGTTTTCCCTCAGTATTACATTTTTTGGATAAGGTATTTCTATATCTGCACGTTCTAATGCCTCTTTTGATTTTTTTCTTATAATTCTTTCCATATTCCACTGATCCATTGGATTAGTCTTGGCTACTATATTTATATCTACATTATAGTCTCCAAGATTTACAATCCCAACTACATCAGGACCTTCTACTATTGTTTCATAGTTATTCTTTATATCTTTACATACATCTTCTAAAACTTTGATAGCTTTATTTACATCTGCTTCGTAAGATATTGACATAGTAACAAGTGCTCTCATAGCACCTCTAGTCTTATTTGTAACTATCTTTATATTACCATTTGGAATTATATGAAGTTCTCCTGAAAAAGCTCTTAGTTTTGTAACTCTAACACCTAAATCTTCAACTATACCTTCAAATCCTTCTGTTTCTATAAGCTCTCCTACTGAATACTGATCTTCTAAAAGTATAAAGAATCCTGTTATTAAATCCTTTACTAAAGATTGAGCACCAAAACCTATAGCTAGACCTCCGATTCCTGCAGTAGCTAGTATTGATTTTGTGTCTATATTGAATAAATCTAATACCATAACAACTCCCATAAATATTAAAAAGTAATTTATAGACTTTTTAAGTAGTTTTATAAGAGTATTTGCCCTTTTATTACTCATCAATAGTGGCGTTTTTCTTCTATTTCTCATAGCCTTATCTATTAATTTGTTTGCTATTCTAGTCAAGATAAAGATAGCTATAAATATTACAGCTACCTTTATAAGTTTTTCTATTATATTTAATTCATTTGCATTCTTTTGTACAACATTTATAAAATACTGTCCAATATTCTCCATCTTTTCCCCCTACATTACAAAATCTTTTCTACCTTTGCTCTATGATTTTCTTTTGTATATTTATATAGTCCATCTATATTTAACTTCTTTTCTTCTATAAGCTTTTTTATAGCTTCTATATCATCAAATCCACTTAAAAGAGCAAGCCCACAACTATGACTTACTTCTCTAGGTGTTGGTATAGTCTTAAATATTATCTCTGCCTCCTTAAGTTCTACTTCACCTTGCAAGGCAAATTGAGTTGATTTGAATGTTATAAGTCCATATTCTTCCATTTTCTCACGCCCCTATCCTATTATTAAGTTTGATTCTCTATCCTTTAGTTTTTCATATATAGTATACATATTTGAGATACTTCCAACTTTCAATTTATCTTGTATCTCTAAAAAATCTAAACACGTCCCACAAGATATTATCTCTACTCCAGCTTTTTCTAAATTGATTATATCTTCTAAAACTTCTGAGCCCTCTACTGTCAGTCTTACTCCAGCATTGTAGAAGACTATAGTTGAAGGAAAAGGCCTTGTTTCAGAAACTGTGTATATAAAGCTCTTCATAAGAATCTTACCTAAAGTATCGTCTCCACTACCCATGGTATCAGAAGATATTCCTATTGTCATATTCTTAAGACTAGTATTTTCTTTAATTTCTTCTACTGCTGATAGCCCATCTTTATTTATATTTATATAGAAATCTCCTTCTTTTTCTTCTATATTAAAACCATAGCCCATACTGCTTACAAGTTTAGAGATATTTTCTTTTGCAACCTCATTGTCTACTATTGTAGTTATACTTCCTTCTTGCATATTATCTAATTCTTTTTTAGTAATTATAACTGGTTTTGGACAGTCCATGCCCCTTGCATCAATCTCTTTATTCATTTACTTATCTCCTTTTTCTTTTAATTTATATATTTCTACCTTACCTTCTTTTTCTATAAGTAGGTTTTCTTCATTATATTTTAAATTTAATATATCACTATCTGCTTTAAATTTTAATATATCATTTTTATTTTGAGGTATAAGTATATCCCTTTTGCCAAATAATAATACATCTTCTTTTATAAATCTAATATTTTCCAAGTCTATATTAACTTTAAATTCTTCTTTAATTTTACCTCTTAAACTTAATATTTCAAATTTATCATTATATAAAACATATATCTTGTTATTTCTGACTTTTATATCTTTTAGATTCTTTATCTTTTTTTCCCATTTTATGCTTCCATTTTTTAAAAGATAAATATTTTTTTCACTTGCAAGTACAATTCTTTTTCCTACATATTGACTATATACAATTACTTCATCTTTGAATTTTATATTTTCAATATTTTCTCCCTCTATAGAGTAGCTATCTAATAAGCTATTTACTTTTTTATCTATATCTAGAGTTGCTACCATATACTCTTGCCCATCATCTCTCATACTTAAAGTTAGAATAGGTATCCTTTCTTCGTGAGCTTTTATAATAGAACCTTTTCTATCTATTATATCTATATATTCAGCATCTCCATCTTTTCTATAGATATAAATATTTTCTCCTTCTTCTTTTAATTTATCAAAAGGGGTCTTTAAATCTATCTTTTCAACCGTTTTACCTTCTTTATTTAATAAATGTAATTTCCCTAAAGATTTATCCATAGCGTATATAATATCTTTTCCAAAGATTACATCTAATTCTTCAAAATTAAAATCTTTTTTTAAAAGCTCAAATCCATTAAAATCCCAAAAAAATATTTTTTTGTCTTTAAAAGCTATGATTCTATCATAATCAATATCTATCTCCTCTATAGCTCTATCCATATTGAACTCATTTATAAGCAGTAATTCTCTTTCTGGCTTAGAGAATAAATTAGATCTGCTAAAAATCTTTTCACGACTAGTTGGAATTATAAATATGATTGTAATGATTAAAATAATTATTACATACATTATAAGTTTCTTATTTTGTTTTTTATTTTTACTACTCATCGTTTCACCTTTTTCTTTATCTTTACCTACTCCTTAATTGTATAATAAATCCTAGTCAATTACCATAGCTTAGCATGGTAAACTTAAGTTTTTTTATCTAAAAAAGAAAAGCTCTACTATTTATCATACTTATACATCTTCAGTTTTTAATTCTTTCATAAGAGATACAATTGCAAAGAACTGATTTATATATTCACCAAAACCGTTAGTAAAGACATTTAAAAACTTTACTGTAGGTCCTATTATGATTACAAGTGATAAAAGACTAAAAGCAAGCGTTAAGTTTATATCTCCAAGAACTTTTATTCCTTTATCTATTGTATTGTAGAGAGATTCCTTATAAAAGAATATGATTTTTACTATTAAAAAAGATACTTATAGAAAGCTATAAGTATCTTTTTTCTTTATTATCCCATATAATTTTAGGCAATAAAAAACACCCTATCAAAAGATAGGGTGTTTTTTTCTTTAACTGGCGACTTCCTACTCTCCCAGGACGTTGCCATCCAAGTACCATCGGCGTAAAGAGGCTTAACTTCTGTGTTCGGTATGGAAACAGGT
>CAZRHX010000125.1:0-2578 GCA_964599855.1 uncultured Tissierella sp.
TCCTCTCCAAATGCAGGTGCAGTATGAACTATACCTGTACCATCTTCAGTAGTTACATAGTCTCCTAAAGTTACATAGAAGGCTTTTCCTTCTACATCTATATATGGGATAAGTTGCTCATATTCCATATATTCTAAGTCCTTACCTGTCATCTCCTCTAAAACTTCATAATCTTCTTCTAAAACATTCTCTGCCAATACTTTACCTACATAATATATTTCTCCATCTTTTCTAACTTTCAAGTAGACTTCCTAAGAAATATTCATCCTTGCCCTTGAGCTTAAACTTAGCTATAACTGTTTCAGATTTTATCATTTGATAGCCTTGTGCAACTTCGTGGGACGCAAGTCCCGTACCACATCTAGAGCAGTAAGGAAGTATCTTGTGCCCCTCATAGATAAGACCTTCTTTAAAGAACTTATCTAGTATCCACCATACAGATTCTATATAGTCGTTTTCAAGAGTTACGTAAGGATCGTCTAAGTCTATTAAATATCCCATTCTCTCTGTCATATCTCTCCAAAGTTTTTCATATTTAAAAACTGACTCTCTGCATTCTTTATTGAATTTTTCTACACCATATTTTTCAATATCATGTTTATCTTTTAAATTCAACTTTTTTTCTATTTCTATCTCTACTGGAAGTCCGTGAGTATCCCAGCCAGCTTTTCTCTTTACTCTATATCCTTGCATAGTTTTATATCTACAAGTTAAGTCCTTTAAAGTTCTAGCCATTACATGATGTATACCTGGCTTTCCATTTGCAGTTGGCGGTCCTTCAAAAAATACAAAAGGCTTGTTTTCATCTCTACTCTCTACCGATTTATGTAGTAGATCTATCTCATTCCAATATTTTGATATTTCTTTTTCCCGTTCATCTACAGGACTATTTGATAGTTCCTCAAAACTTTTCATTATTTTCCTCCTTATTATATAAAAAAACCCTTAAGTCAATATTGACTTAAGGGACGAATTTTTTCCGTGGTACCACCCAAATTACAAAAAATATAATATTTTTTGTCACTTATTAGAGATAACGGTTCTTTTCCGTGGCACCTTACATTTTCAGGTATCATGCTCAAAGATGATCTTCATAAAGCTCTTTTAATAATCTTTCACCAAATGATTATCTCTCTAAAAAAGGTTTACTTTATTACTCTTCTTATCAAGGCATATTTTTTCACTTACATTATACAATACTTAAAATCCAAGCTTTTGTCAAGTTTTTTTAAAATATTTCTTCTTGTAATTGTCTTAATTTATAGATAGAACTTGTCTTATCTAGCTCTACCATGTCATAGGTTATCATTTCACCTTTTTTGATATCTCTTTTAACTTTTGTCTTGGTATTTACAAGACCTATAGGTAGTAAGTTTTCTTTTTTTGCCTGTTCATACCTCTCTATAGTTCCAAGTACTTTATATTCTCCTATACCATCTAAATATTCATCTTTTTTTAGATCTATTTTAGCAATAGTCACTACTTCAGAAACTGGTCCATCTTTAGGAGCTATAGTTGCTTCATTATAAAAATAAGCATTTGCAACTGTTATAGGTGTTTCAAGACTTGTTAAGTGATATGGCCTATATAGAACATAATTGGGTCCATCCCCCATAGAAAGATATTTCATTTCACTATGGATTTGATCTAAAGAAGTCGACACTATTGCAAAGACTCCTGGAGCTATACCATGAACATAGTCTACTACACCTATATTATTTAGTATGCCACCATCTTCTTTCAGTCTGAATATATCTGTAAGCCCTTTTACATCGGAATGAACTCCATGAGAACCCCTTAGATCTGGAATAAAACCTGTAGCATTACTCATAGCTGCCATCTCTATCATAGTATTGGTTCCATCTACAAAACTTGCAAGTCTAAGAGGCTTTAAATTCTTTTCTAAAGCAACTTCTCTTACAGTGTCAGGATTGGCATCAAAGTCTATTGGATTGTTTTTTCCCTTACCAATTGCTATTATTTCAAAACCTAAAGCATCAGCAAAATCATATATTTCTTTGACTGAACCTGGCTCATCCCCAGCTGTTCCAGTATAGACTACGCCTGCATTTTTAGCTAGTTTATTTAATATAGGTCCTACAGTTACATCTGCCTCTATATTTACCATCACTATATGCTTTTTATTTAATATAGCATTGAGTGCTATTTGAGTTCCAGCTTCTGGACTTCCTGTAGCATCTACTACAACATCTATAAGTTTTGCACTGCTTCCATATTCTGTGATATCACTTACTACAAACTTTTCTTCTTCTATAGCTAGATTTATCTGGCTTAAACTTTTAGCAATTACTATATCTTCTCTTTTAATTCCCGCTAATGTATAGCTCTCTATTGCATCTTCTATATTTCTACTTATAACTAAGGAAGGAGTCATTCCTTTCATTAAAATCATTTGACTTACCATTCCCTTGCCCATAAGTCCTGCGCCTATTAGAGATACTTTTATATTTTTACCTGATTTTTCTAATTGTTTTAATTTATTATTTATTGACATAATGTCCCCCTAAATTGTCCATATTATTTCATACTTGCACTTAGTCCGGCAATATAACCTGGC
>CAZRHX010000125.1:2588-5336 GCA_964599855.1 uncultured Tissierella sp.
TATATATAATCCCTTGATTTTTTTAGATTCCATTGTCTTATTGTCTATCTCTTTAGTAGAAACCCCACCTGCTGTAACTTGAGCTTCTTTCCAGCCCTTACTTCCTGTAATATTGAACTCCCAACTAGTCAAGATGTCTGATATATTCATAATTTCTTTCTTAGTAATATGCAAGATGCTTTTTCCTCTTTTTATTCCCACTTCTTTTAAAATAGTTGGGATTAATCTTTTATTTATAAGCCCTATAAGTGCTTCTTCTATAGTCCTTTTTTCCATATATATAAATCTTTCATTTAAATAATCATAAAGTTCTTCTTTTGTTTTTGAATATATAATTGAAATCCTAAGCTTTATATCTTTACCGTTTTTTAAATATTCTAAAGCTCTTCTGCTCAATTGTAATATTGGAGGTCCTGAAATGCCATAATCAGTAAACAATACATCTCCAAAGTCTTCCAATAAAAATTTATCCTTAGAATATAGACTAGTCTTTCCAGGGAACTTTACCCCCTTAAGATTTTTAAAGATATTGCCGTCTAGTTTAAGTTGTACAAGTCCTGGAAAAGTATCTAGTATACTATGCCCAAAAGCTTTAAGAAGATCATATCCATTCCCATCTGAACCACTAGCAGGCATGGCCTTACCACCCGTTGCTAAAATAACCTTGTCAGATATAATCTTTTTACCATCTTGAAGTTTTATTGTAAAAACTTTATCTTTTTTTATAGTTTCTACATAAGAATTCAATTCTATTTTTATCCCAAGATTTTCCATTTCAAGTCTTAAAACATCAAGTACACTTGAACTCTGAAGGGACATTGGAAAAACTTTTCCATTTTCCTCTATAAAAGGAGTTATGCCAAGTCTTTCAAAAAAACCAATTGTAGTCTCTACATTGAAACTTCCCAAGGCACTATAGGTAAACTTAGGGTTTTTTCCATGATAATTTATAGTACTTAAATTTATATTTGTATAGTTACATCTTCCATTACCTGTTGCAAGTATCTTTTTTCCCACTCTATCATTTCTCTCTAGAAGAGTTACATCTGCTCCATTTCTACTAGCGACTATTGCAGCTATCATCCCAGATGCTCCTCCACCTACAACTATTATCTTTTCTTTCATAAATTAACTCCTTAAATATATTCTAACCTTATTTTATACTTTATCATTTATTTTGTCCATTAATAAAGGAAAACTGATTCTATTTAATAAATATTTCCATTAAAAAGGTCTAGCTTTTAACTAGACCTTTTTAATGGAAATATTTTGATTTAATTGGTTTTTCCAACCATTCGTGAACTTATTGCAAACAATCCATTTAATAATATACCTATTAGAGCTGCAAAGCTTAAGCCCGTTATATTGACAGTTTTGCTAATAGGTATTCCTATTGTAAATCCTAATTTAGAACTTAGGTAATCTCCACCTAAACCTAGTATCAATATAGTAGCCATTATAATTGTATTTTTAAAGTTAAATTCAACTTTCTCGTTTTTTATAGTTTTAAATCCTATCAATGATATCATACTGAATAACATAAGAGATATGCCTCCCATTACGAATGTCGGTATACTTGAAAGTACTCCTCCGACTTTTGATACGAATGCAAGCCCTATTGCAAATATAGCTGCAAGTCTCAATATAGAAGGATCATAATTCTTTGTAAGAGCAAGTACTCCAGTATTTTCACCATAAGTCGTATTAGCTGGTCCTCCAACTAATGAAGCAAATATAGTAGCAAGTCCATCTCCTAACAAGGTCCTATTTAATCCTGGATCTTCTATGAAGTTTTTACCAACCACTTGTCCATTTGTAGTTATATCGCCTAGATGTTCCATGAAAACTGCTAATATTACTGGTACCGTCATAGCTATAGCCCCTATATCGAACTTCGGTAGATTAAAGGTTGGGATAGCCACTATTGAACTTTGTTTTATGATTTCTGTATCTACAAAACCAAATCTTAAACTTATCAAATAGCCTGTAACTACTGCTATCAGTATTCCAAGTTGTTTTACAAAACCTCTTGTAAAAATATTTATTAAAATTGCACACCCAAGAGTTACCCCCGCAATTATTAAGTTTTCTCTTGCCATAGCAAAAGCTGTTGGTATCATATTTAATCCTATAACTATAATCATTGGTCCAACAATATATGGTGGAAGAGCTTTTTTAATTTTTTCTACTCCTACTTTTTTTACTAGAAAAGATAAAAGTACATAAACAAATCCTGCTGCCATTAAGCCACCTTGGGCGAAAGATAAGTCTCCTCCATAAATTTCTTTAATTGTAAGAATTGCTGGAATAAATGCAAATGATGAACCCAAGAAAACAGGAACTTTCCCCTTTGTACAAGCGTGAAATATGAGTGTACCAACACCTGCTGTAAATAAAGCGATTGATGGATTAAAGCCTGTAAGAATTGGAACTAAAATTGTAGCCCCAAACATTGCGATAAGATGTTGAAGTGCTAGGACCGATTTTTTTGCGCCTCTTAATATAGGCGAACTTTGAATCATGGATTTATCCATAACATGATCTGCCATTTTATATCTCTCCTTTCCAGCCTCACGGGACTGATTTAAAGTTTTATATTTATTTATCTTAAATAGTATAGCATGGATGTAAACTCTATACAAGTATTTGTTTTTGAGCAGAGTTTATATCCATGGAATCTATAATTTTAGGCAATAAAAAACACCCTATCTTTTGATAGGGTGTTTTTTAAATTAACTGGCGACTTCC
>CAZRHX010000126.1:0-5329 GCA_964599855.1 uncultured Tissierella sp.
TATTTAACACTCTTACACTTTCTACTACATCTTTCATTTCTCCACCATATGCGCCTGCATTCATAGTCATAGCACCACCAATTACTCCAGGAATACCCGTTGCAAACTCAAAACCTGATAGTGAATTTTCCAATGCATTCCTACTAATAGCATTTAAAAGGGCTCCAGATTGCGCATGTATACTATCACCTTTTACCTCTACATTGTTAAAGTTTTCATTTAGCTTTATTATGACACCTCTTATCCCACCGTCTTTGACAAGCATATTGCTACCATTTCCCATTATCATATAAGCTAATTTTTCTTTTTTACATATACTTACTGCCCTTTCAATTTCTGCTTCTGTATTTGGAAGGAGCATTATATCTACAGGACCTCCAATTTTAAAAGTAGTATGGTTTTTCATTGGTTCATCTATAAGTACAGTTCCAATTTCTTTGTTTTCAAATATTTGGATTAATTTTTTATTATCCAAAATATCACTCCTAACATTAATATTATAGCCATCTTTTATATCATCCTTTATTCTATCATATACTTTTATTTTATGCTATATTCATTAATTATTGAATGAATGATATTTCTAGAGAAGTCAAATGGTGGTCCTACTGGCGTATTTTCTTTATAGCTTGCGCTGAATTCTTTGCTATAAATAGCGATAAAGAATAATTTGTAGCCCACTATCTGTTTGAGAAAAAATTCCGATTAAAATAAAATACAGTGAAATCTTCACCAGGATCCTCTCTAAGCTCCTGGTGAAGATTTCACTTTACTCTTTAACTACTCTAATCCAAATCTCATTTCTCCTGAACATGGGAGCCGTAAAAGGTCCATTGTAAAAAGCCAGCATATAGTCTGACTGCTTTTTATAACCCTTTTTAACTAGCCACTCTTCAAGCCTTTGCTTCATCTTTAACTCCTTAGACTCCTTGGAAAAACCTGAATACTTTACTACTCCAAAGAGACCCTCTTGAAATTTTTTTATCTTTATATCTGGATTGTTTGGTTCTGGTATATCTTCACCAAACTTACCCGGAACAACAAAGGCCATTTTTTTAGTTTCCTTATTCATTTCTTGAATAACAGGAACCGTCATAGAGATCTTTTCATTTTCTTTATTGTCATTGGATATATAATTAAAGAGAGATTGAAAACCACTATTCTGCCCCTGATAGTTTTCATGCTCTACAATGAAAAAGTCACCATAGCTCCTGATTTCATAAGCATCTTCCTTCAGCAATACTTCATAGTCAGGCGTTTCATATTTAGCCATCTAATCACTCCATTCAAAATAGATTAAGTTTTAGCCCTTGTATGCTAAATTTACCCTCTTCCATCTATATCACTCATATTTAGACGATTACCCATAGGCCCTGATCAAATTCACACAGAGTCTTTCAATATAGTCTCTTCTAACTATTTTTTCTATCCATTCTTTTGGAATATCTTCATATCCATAATAAAGCCCAGCCAGGCCTCCAGCTATTGCAGCCACAGTGTCTGTGTCCTTTCCTAAGTTGACTGCTTTTAAGAGGCAGTCTCTATAGTTGTTAGTATTCATCAAAGACCAGATAGAAGCTTCTAGACTGCTCACCACATATCCACTGCTGCTTATCTCATCTATAGGAGTCTTGTCAAAATCCTTTCCTTCTAATCGCTCATAATGATCCACTTCTTCTTTAAATCCATCCTGCCTCCTATAATATTCCATAGCTTTAAGGATGCCCAAATCTATGGCTCTCTTTAACTCAATATCCCGTAAAATCATAGATGCTATAGAAATATATATGCCGCATCCTATCTGGCTTCTTCTATGGGCATGGGTCAAGCTTGAAAGATTACCTATAATCTCAAAGGCTTCATCTCTTAGATTGTTTCCATAGATAGACTTAAGATAAAAGACAATTGGAAGTATCCTCATAAGAGAACCGTTTCCATTGTCATATTCACTTTTTCCACCACATTCCAAGGCAGGAACTCCATCAAGATATCTGGTTAAGGCTTTTCTAGTAGTCACGCCCACATCAAAGACCTGGCCAAAGGGGGTATAGGCCCCTTCCTCAAACCATTTTATAAAGTTTTTCATTATATCATCATAGTCCAGTCCTTTAGATAGACTATCTACAAGACCAAGGGTCATACTGGTGTCGTCAGACCAGGTACCCGCTGGCTGCTTGTAAGTTCCATAAGATCTCATATCTACCACAGGCTTTTCTTCAAGCTCTTCTCTTGACATAAACTCCACAGGTACACCTAGTGCATCTCCAACACAGAGACCCATTATTCCATCTAAGACATGATTTTTCATCTTTTCACCTTCTTATTAAAGTTTTATATACTCTATTTTAAGTTATAAGCTCTAATAACAACCATAGAGTAACTAAAATATATGCTATTAATAGATTTCTATAGTTTATAATTTTCATCAATATTAATACCCAAATAGATACTACAAATAAAACTCTAAATTTAATTCTACACCATTCTACTAGAATTCTACAACACTCAACTAGAGTTTTTCTTTTTGATTTATATACTTTAAAAGATATTGCTGTCTTGTTTTATGTTCATACTTTTTAAGAACTATACCTGTTTCACCCTATAAGCTTTCTATTTTATTTTTTAATTTATTCCTAGTCCTTATATATTCTCTATTAAAATCAAAACTAGAAAATTTACCATTTTCTGCCTCCACTTTAACTCTTTCCCATTCTACTTTTAGTTATATCTTTACCAATAACTGTAATAAATGAGAAGCCTTTTTAGTTTTTTGTATGCTTATCTTTAAATCATTATTGATTCCATTTTCTAGAAACTCATAGAATTCATTATTTCTTCATCTTGTTTTCCTATTAAATTTAAATGAAGATTTATCTTAGCTTTTATTTCTGTAATATTATTCATAAATTTATCAATATCTGTAGGCGTTTTTTATCATAATAGTATTCAACACACTTTATATAACTGGCGACATTTTTTTCAATATCTGCATCAATTCAACTCTATTATTTGTAATTATTTCTGCAGCTCTTTGATTCTTTGATTGTACTTGAATAAAAACAACATTAATTATTATACTAATAAATGATACAATTGCAGCTAATATAACTCCTACTTCCCATGTTATGACTGATGAATCCATCTTTTCCCTCCTTCATTATCTAAAATAAAATATATTTCCTATAATTTTATAAAGCAATCTCAATCAAATTCATGTAATCTTATAGCCATAAGTTGTCTACTTAAATGAACTTTTTCATAATCATGTAATATAGTATTTGGAATGGCAACCCATTTTTAGACAAAAATCTACTTAACACAGATTTAGTTTAATAACTAGGATACTTTCTCGAAAACAGAACTTAGAATTTGAATTTTTCTATAAGTTCCTTCAAATTCATAGCTAAAGCAGATAAGCTTTTTGAATTTGAATTAACCTCTTCCATCATTGCTAATTGTTCTTCAGTTGAAGCTGATACTTCCTGAGTAGCCGCAGCTGTTTGTTGTGATGTTGCAGATATGTTTTCTATTGACATTACCATATTATCTTTTTCTTCATTCATGCTACTTGTCATGTTTTTAATATTATCTATGCTTTCAATTAATTCGTTTATTGAATAGGATATTTCTTTGAAGATGTTTTCTGTTTCATTGATAGACTCGTTTTGTTCTTTTATAACTGATTCTACATCTTGCATTGTATTTATCGCACCCATAGAATGGTTATTCATACCTTCAGCAATGCTTTCAATACCTCTTACAGCTTTGGAAGATTCTTCTGCTAATTTTCTTATCTCTTCAGCTACTACTGCAAATCCTCTACCTGCTTCTCCTGCTCTAGCTGCTTCTATAGATGCATTTAGGGCTAATAAATTTGTCTGATCTGCAATAGTACTTATAGTTTCAGTTATACTATTTATATTATTAGAGTCTTCTTGCATCTTAAAGATTACATCGTTTATTTCACTGGAAGCTGCATTACTTTCTTTAGTTATTTCAATTAAATTTTTAACAATTCCACTGCCTCTAGTACTTAATTTATAGGTTTCATCAGATTTGATTTCCATTTCTTTTGAAGATTCATCAACTTTTACAATTGAATCTGCTAAAGCTCCTATTTGACTAGCACCTCTTTCCATTTCATTAGCTTGATTACTAGCACTTCTTGCTATATCTTCTATTGCATTCGCTACTTCGTTAATAGCCGTTGTAGTTTGAGATATGATCTCATTAAGAGACACTGATGTATTTCCTACCGAATCACCATATGTTCTAATTTTAGTTAAAATATCTTTTAAATTTGCCACCATAGTATTAAATGAAACTGTCAATATACCTAATTCGCTTTTAGTTTTAACCGATAATTCATCTGTTGTTAAATCATAATCTGCAAATCTTTTTGCATTTTCTGCTAAAGCTATAATTGGATCAACTATAATTTTACGGATTATTATAGATCCTATAACACTTACTATAACTGCTATTATAAGCATTATAAATGATATATACTTTAATTTATTTAATGTATTGTATTCATCCTCTGCTTCATAGTCTACTCCCAGTAAGCCAATTACATTATCTGAATTATCTAGTATTGGCACGTAGGAACTTATTGTAGTACCCCAATCTGTTTTAACTATATCATCAGCAATATAATTCTTTCCATTATATGCCACCTCATAGCCTTCATCAAATTCTTCAACATCACCAATATTTGATACATCTTCATATTCAGCCCCATCTACCACATATACGAAGTCTCCACTATCATTTTTTCGCATGGTATAAAGATACCTAGCTCCAGTAAGTTCTTTTATACTGTTTAAGTCCTCCCTTAAAGAATCATATTCATCAGTTTTTTCATCTTCAATCGATTGTAGTTCCTTAAAATCTTCAGGGTTAATAATTTCAACAGCTTTTGTTGCAACATTTTCTGCTTGATTGGCCAATTGATCTACTATCATGTTCTTAGCCGAAAAATAAAAAATTCCTATAGTGGTAGACAATAAAACTAAAATAAACACCAAAATTATTACTGAAAGCCTAGTGTTTAACTCGTGAACAAATGAAACATTTAAAACATTTTTTTGTTTTGACATTTTTTGCACTCCTTATTATTATATTTTTTAACTGTATTGTGACTCAAGTAATTTTTTTCCTATAATAACTTTATCTGAACCTTTAAGTTCCTTTAATATTTTCTCAACCTCTTCAACTGGCATAGGTTTATAATAATAGTATCCTTGCACATAATCACACATTTTTTTGTTTAAAAAATCTAACTGTGGAGCTGTTTCTACACCCTCTGCTAAAACATTCATTCCTAAAC
>CAZRHX010000127.1:0-5275 GCA_964599855.1 uncultured Tissierella sp.
TACAAAATTTAATAATAAAGAGATTTACATCAGTAGGAGCATATCTAAATACAGAAGATGAGATCGACGAAGATGTTTTACTTCCAAAATCACAAATACCAGAAGGATTAAGAGAAGGAGATTCTGTAGAAGTATTTGTTTATAATGACTCGAGAGATAGGATAATAGCAACTACTAGAACACCTAAGATAGAAGTTGGTAAAGTAGCCCATTTGATGGTGGTTTCTACTACAAAGATAGGTTCATTCTTAGATTTTGGACTGGAGAGGGATCTCTTTTTACCATTTGCAGAAACAGTCGGTTCAGTAGAAAAGGGTAAAACTTATTTGGTAGGAGCTTATATAGATAAGTCAAACAGAATGGCTGCTACTATGAAGATAAAAGACATGTTAAAGTCAGATCCTCCATATAAAGAAAATGATCTTGTAGAAGGAACTATATATTCTATAAACAAAGATTTAGGAGCCTTTGTAGCAGTAGAAGATAAGTATGATGGCTTAATACCTAAGAAAGAACTTCTAGGGGCCTATGAACTAGGTGGAAGTATAGAAGTTAGAGTAAGTAGAGTTTTAGAAGATGGAAAACTAGACTTATCCCTAAGAGATAGAAGCTATATTCAAATGGATACAGATGCTAAAACAATAGTAGAAAAGCTAAAAGAAAATCAAGGTAAATTGAACTTAAATGATAAAAGCTCACCTGAAAAGATAAAAAAAGAATTAGAAATGACCAAATCAGGCTTTAAAAGAGCAGTAGGAAAACTTCTCAAAGAAGAAATGATAGAATTTAGCAAAGATGGTATACAACTAAAAGAATAGCAACAAAAGCTAGTTCAAAAGGAATGAAGATTTATCTTTGAACCGGCTTTTTATTTAAACAAAAAACTTTTGCTTTAAAGGAGGAAAGTGTAGAGATGGAAAAAAAAGAGATTGAAAAGCAAGAACTACCATTTATCTTAGCAATATTACCAATATTAAGTGTAATATTATTTGGTTTATTGTCTGTGTTAAACTGGAAGGCGGGTATGAATATTCCTATAATGTCAGGAATAATAATGGCAGGAATAGTTGGAAAAGCCAGAGGGATAAAATGGCAAAGGCTACAAGGAAGTTTGGTAGATGGAGTAGCTAGGGCTCTGCCAGCACTTTTTATAATGATAACAATAGGCGCTATAATAGGAAGTTGGATACAAGGTGGAGTAATTCCAACACTTATATATTATAGTCTGAAGATCATAAGTCCTACTATTTTTATACCAACTGCATGTTTTGTTACAGCTATAGTTGCTGTATCCACAGGTACATCTTTTGCATCAATTGCAACTGTCGGTTTAGCACTTATGGCTACAGGCGTTGGGATGGGTTTTCCAGGACCTCTTTTAGCGGGAGCTATAATTTCAGGTGCATACTTTGGAGATAGTATTTCACCATTATCTGATACTACAAACCTTGCATCTGCACTTTCGGGCTGTACACTTTTCGAACTGCTAGGACATCTCGCAAAAAGTGGAATTCCAGCGCTTATAATATCTTTAATAGCTTATTACATATTAGGTACTAAACATGCGATTGTAGGAGCTGTAAACCTAGAGACAATTGAATCTATAATGACAGGTTTAAGTATGAATTTTAAAATCACACCATTTTTACTCCTAATACCTTTACTTACAATTCTTTTTTCAATAAAGAAACTTCCAGCTATCCCATCATTGATAATGGTAGCAGTGTTAGGAGCATTAGCTGCTAGAATTATTCAAGGAAGTGAACTTGGAAGTATTATGAGAACTATGACAAATGGATTTGTCTCAGAATCAGGAAATGAAATGATAGATTCTCTTTTAACTCGTGGAGGTATAAATTCCATGGGTGGAACAGTTATATTACTTACAACAGCAACAGCATTTGGAGGAATATTAGAAGAGATAGGCTCTCTAGATACCTTGCTAAACTTAATAATGAAAAGAGTTAATTCTGTAGGTTCTTTAGTTTTTGCAACTGTTCTTAGTGGATTGACTGTAGCATTTGCAACGGGAGCTCAACTTTTAGCAGTTGTTATTCCAGCAAGGATGTTTGGGCAAGCCTATAAGGAAAAAAACTTACATCCTAAAAACTTAGCGAGGGTTGCACAATCTATAGGAACTATCTGTATAAACTTAGTTCCATGGAGCGTACCAGCACTATTTGCCCAGCAGATACTTGGAGTAGAAGCAATTAAATTTATTCCATATGTGTTGTTTGCTTATGTTACATTGGCTATAAACATACTCTACGGATATACTGGATTTACAATGGATAAGATAGAAGATTAAATTTAAAAGAAGGAGTGATTTACAATGGAAACAAAGATAGTAATGTTAGGAACAGGAACACCAAATCCTATTCCCGAAAGAAATGGGCCATCTCTTGCAATAATAGTAGAAGATAAATCATATCTAATAGACTTTGGAACTGGTCTTGTAAGAAGAGCAGAAGAGGCAAATAGAAGGGGTATAGGTGCTCTAAAAGCTCCAAATCTTAAATTGGGTTTTTTAACTCATCTTCATTCAGACCATACTATAGGTTTGACTGACTTAATCTATACTCCTTGGGTGTTAGAAAGACAAGAACCACTTAAGATATTTGGTCCAGAGGGGCTAAAACATATGACCCACCATATATTAGAAGCATATAAAGAAGATATAGAAGCTAGAATGTACGGACTAGAAGGTGCCAATACAGAGGGAATAAAAGTTCAGGTCCAAGAAATAGAAGAAGGACTGATCTATGAAGATGAACTAGTAAAGGTAGAAGCTTTTTTAGTAGAACATCCACCTTTTAAAGCATACGGCTACAAATTCACAACTCCAGATAAGGTTATAGTTGTATCGGGAGATACTATTCCTTCGGAAAATCTTATTAAACACGCTAAAGATTGCGACATACTTGTTCACGAAGTCTACTCCCACCAAGGAGTAAAACAAAGATCACCAAAATGGAATAAATATCACACAAATGTGCACACTTCAAGTGTTGAACTAGGAGAAATAGCTAAAAGGGTAAATCCTAAAAAACTAGTCCTATATCATCAATTGTTTTTTAGAGTTCCCGATGAAGATGGAAATCAAATCTCAGAGGTAGATAGAGAGATTGAAATGATAAATGAGATAAAAGAAAACTATAAAGGCCAAATAATTTCAGCTAAAGATCTAGATATAATAATCTAAAAATTATATCTAGATCTTTAATGTACAATGATTATAAATATAGTATTTACATACTAATAGAAGAGTTAGATAAAAAGATCAAATGATGCAGATATTAAAACAAACTAAAAAAATAAAGGGGCTATATAGATATGCAAAACTTTAATTTCAAAACTAAAAAAGGTGTTAGCATAAATGCATATAAATGGGTGCCAGCAGGAGAAATAAAAGCCATAGTTCAAATATCTCATGGAATGAATGAGTACATACTACGTTATGATGAATTTGCTAAGTTTTTATCTCAAAAAGGATATTTAATTTATGGGAATGATCACTTAGGTCACGGAAACTCTCTCTTGGAAGGGGAAAATCTTGGCTATATAAGTGATGAAGATGGATTTATAGATATGTTAGATGAAATGAAACTTTTAACTGATATTATAAAAGAAGAGCATAAAGATTTAAAACTATTTATATTTGCTCATAGCATGGGTTCATTTTTAGCTCAAAGATATATTGAGATATATGGGGATAGGATAGAAGGACTTATATTGTCTGGTACAAACGGAAAGCCACCAGTTCTAATAAATATAGGGATATTTTTATCAGATTTAATAATAAAAACTAAAGGTAGAAGAAAAAAATCCAAGATGATAGATTCTTTAAGTTTTGGATCTTATAATAAGAAATTTGCTCCCGAGCGAACTGAATTTGATTGGATTTCAAGTGATGAAATTGAAGTAGATAAGTATATAGCAGATCCTCTTTGTGGTAATTTATTTCCAGTATCTTTCTTCTATGATTTGTATATTGGCATGAAATCTATTCATAAAGATGAATACTTAAAAGCAATTCCAAAAGATTTGCCTATATATATATTGGCGGGCACAAATGATCCAGTTGGCAACTATGGAAAAGGTATAATTGATTTAAATAATATATATAAGAGACTTGGACTAAAAGATGTAGAGTATAAGCTCTATGATGATGGAAGACATGAGATGTTAAAGGAAGTAAATAGAATTGAGTTTATGATAGATATACTCAATTGGTTAGAGGCACGAAAGTAAATTCCCATAAGCTTTGGAAGCGTGTATACAAAGGTAATCTAGTATGCTATGATAGTATAATTGCATATTAGATTATTTTTATTGGAGGGAAAGTATGAAATTCTGGAAAGATAAGATATTTTTAAAAGCTATGATAGCTATAGCTATTCCCATAGCTCTACAAAATCTGATAACATCATCACTTAATATGGTAGATACACTTATGATAAGTAGTCTCGGAGAAGCAAGTATAGCAGCTGTTGGACTTGCCAACCAGATATTTTTCTTTTATAGTGTTATAAACTTTGGAATACATAGTGGTTCTTCAATTTTTATATCCCAGTATTGGGGTAAAAGAGATGTCCCAAATATTAAGAGAGTGCTTGGTATATCTTTATTTTTAACTATTATAGCAGGACTAGCATTTACCATAACTGGTTTTTTCTTTCCTAGGGTTTTAATGAATGTTTTTACTTATGAAGAAGAAGTTGTAAGACTTGGAGCAACTTATTTAAGAACAGTTTCACTATCATATCTTATTACTGGCATAAGTTTTGCTTATAGTATAGCTCTTAGGAGTACGGGAAGGCCTAAGGTACCTATGTTGATATCTGGTGTTTCTTTTATTACAAATACAGTTTTTAACTATATGTTTATATTTGGAAAGTTTGGAGTTCCCGCACTTGGAGTAAAAGGAGCAGCTATAGGAACCTTGATGGCTAGAATGATTGAAATCATATTTTTGTTTTATGTGGTTTATAGAGATATAGGTCCACTTTCAGCTACTGTAAAAGAACTTTTAAACTGGAATAAGGCTTTTATAAAAAAATATATAGATACTATAAGTTTTGTTGTAATGAATGAGACATTTTGGGCGTTAGGACAGATTATGTATTCTATAGCTTATGCTAGGATAGGAAAGGAAGCAACGGCAGCAGTTCAACTTACCAATACAATACAAAATATATTTTTTGTTTTGATAAGGGGGCTTGCAAATGCGTGTGCAGTTATAATAGGGAATAAGATAGGAAGTGGAGCAGATAAA
>CAZRHX010000128.1:0-5215 GCA_964599855.1 uncultured Tissierella sp.
TTAGTTTGCATATAAAAAGACCAGAGTACTCTGGTCTTTTTATATGCAAACTAATTATTTACTCTAATCTGATTAACAATTGTCCTGATTCAATTTTATCCTCTTCTTTTACACTTATAGCTTTAACTTTTCCCTTAACAGAAGACGTGATTTGAGTTTCCATTTTCATGGCTTCAATCACAGCTACTAATTGGTTTTCTTCTACTTTATCTCCAACTTTAACTAACACCTTAGCTACAGTTCCGGGTATACTTGATCCTATGTCTTTTTTATCATCAGGATCTGCCATTTGAATCGCTATACTTGTATCTATTACTTTACTTGCTTTATCAAGTATCTTTATTGATCTCCTACTATCATTTACTTCAAAGTATAATGTTCTATATCCATCATCTTCCAATCTTCCAATTTCAACTAATTTTATTACAAGTATTTTTCCCTCTTCTATTTCTACTTCTCCTATTTCTCCTTCTCTTAAGCCATGGAAGAATATATCGCTTTTCATTTTAGTTAAATCTCCATGCTCTTCTTTATATTTAATATAATCTTCAAATACCTTTGGATATAATGCATAGGAAAGTACATCTTTCATATCTGAATTAATATTGTATTTTTCATCTAAAAATTTAGAGATTTTTCCTAGATCTTCATCTTCTAGTAGTTCTCCTGCTCTACAAGTTATAGCTTCCCTATCTTTTAAAACTAATTTTTGAAGTTTTTCTGGAAATCCTCCCATAGGTTGACCCATCATTCCCATAAAGTATGAATCTACACTATCTGGGAATGCCATATCTTTAGCTTTTTCATATATGTTTTCACTGTTTAAATCATTTTGCACCATAAATATAGCAAAATCTCCAACTACCTTGGATGTTGGAGTTACCTTTATTATATCTCCCAACATATCATTTACGGTTTTATACATTTCTTTTACTTCTCCAAATCTATGTCCTAGACCAAAACTTTCAACTTGTGGCTTTAAATTTGAATATTGTCCACCAGGTATTTCATATTTATATATTTCTGCAGTCCCAGATTTAAGTTCAGATTCAAACTCAGAATATATTGGCCTTACATCGCTCCAATAATCTGAAATAATTTGAAGATTATCTATATCAAGACCAGTACTTCTATCAGTATGTTCCAGAGCCGCTACTACCGAGTTTAAAGCTGGTTGACTCGTAAGCCCAGACATACTATTAAATGCAGCATCTACTATGTCTACACCTGCAAGATTCGCCATTAAAACAGTAGCTATACCATTTCCACTTGTATCATGAGTGTGTAGGTGGATTGGTATCTTTATTTCTTTTTTTAATTCTGTTACTAGTTGATAAGCAGCTTCGGGTTTTAAGAGAGAAGACATATCTTTTATGCCAAGTATGTGAGCTCCTCTTCTTTCTAGTTCTAAAGCTGTTTCTATATAATAATCTAAAGTATATTTAGTTTTAGTTTTATCTAATATATCTCCAGTATAGCAAATGCAAGTTTCTGCTATCTTTCCAGTTTCTAAAACTTCATCTATAGCTACTTTCATGCCTTCAATATAGTTTAAGGAATCAAATATTCTAAATACATCTATTCCACTATTTGCTGACTGTCTTACAAATTCTCTAACTATATTGTCTGGATAGTTTTTATATCCAACTGCATTAGAGCCTCTAATCAACATTTGGAATAAAATATTAGGTATTTTTTTTCTAAGAATTTCTAAACGTTCCCAAGGAGATTCATTTAAAAACCTATAAGCTACATCAAATGTTGCTCCGCCCCACATTTCAAGAGAAAAAAGATCATTTCCAAATACAGAAATAGCTTTTGAAATATCATACATATCCGTAGTTCTCATTCTAGTTGCCATAAGAGATTGATGAGCATCTCTAAGTGTTGTATCAGTAATTAAAAGTCCTTTTTTATCTTTTATCCATTTTACAAGACCTTCTGGACCGTCCTCATCTAGTATCTGCTTTGTTCCCCTTTGTTCAAGAGGTCTTTCTATTATTGGTACTCTAGGCAAGTCAAACTCTGGTTTATTTCCTTTAGTTTTATTTACTATCTTTTCTCCAATGTAGTTTAACACTTTGAGTTCAACGTCTTTTTTTGGAGTTATATCAAATAATTCTTCATTAGAAGTTATAAATCCAGTATCACATTTACCACTGATAAAGTCAGGATGATTTATAACATTTATAAGAAATGGTACATTGGTTTTTACTCCTCTTATTTTTGTTTCTTTTAAAGCTCTATTGACTTTTCTAGACGCACCATCAAATGTCTTTGCCCAAGATGTAATTTTTACCAAAAGACTATCGTAGTAAGGACTAATGGTTCCACCAGTGAATCCACTTCCTCCATCTAGTCTGATTCCAAATCCTGAGCCCGTTCTATATATATCTATATTTCCAGTATCAGGTGCAAAATTATTTTGAGGATCTTCTGTAGTTACTCTACATTGAATAGAATATCCATTTACTTTTATATCATCTTGACTTTTAATACCTATTTCATCTGAATCAAGTCTATATCCTTCTGCAATAAGGATCTGACTCTGAACTATATCTATTCCTGTAACCATTTCAGTTACAGTATGTTCTACTTGTATTCTTGGATTAACTTCTATAAAATAATGATTCCCATGTTTATCTAATAGAAATTCTACTGTACCGGCATTCATATAATCTACAGCTTTTGCTATTTTGACAGCATCTTCACATATGTTTTTTCTTTGTTCTTCTGTTATTGAAAAAGCTGGAGTATATTCGATTACCTTCTGATGCCTTCTTTGAATAGAACAGTCTCTTTCAAATAAATGAACTATATTGCCATACTTATCTCCAAGTATTTGAACTTCAATATGCTTTGGCTTCTCAATATATTTTTCTATAAATACATCTTCTATACCAAAAGCTTTTTTCGCTTCATTTTTAGCGCTATAATACTCTGCTATCAAATCTTCTTCTTTTCTTACTATTCTCATTCCTCTACCACCACCCCCAGCAGTAGCCTTTAACATAATTGGATATCCGCTAAATGCGGCAAATTCTCTTGCCTCATCTTCAGTTGTAACCGCCCTGTCTATACCCGGTATTATATTTACTCCCACACTGCTTGCAACTATCTTAGATTTTATTTTATCTCCTAATTTTTCCATCATCTCTGGAGTAGGCCCTATTAATTCTATTCCAACTTCTTTACACTTTCTTCCAAGCTCAGGGTTTTCAGATAAAAATCCATATCCAGGATGTATAGCATCTACTCCTTTTTTAAGTGCAATCTTAATTATTTCATCTATACTTAAATAGGATTCTATAGGTCCTTTGTTTCCTCCTATTAAATACGATTCATCTGCTTTTGTACGGAATAAAGAACTTCTATCTTCTTCTGAATATATAGCTACAGTTCTTATTCCAAGTTCTGTACAAGCTCTAAATATCCTTATAGCAATTTCCCCTCTATTTGCAACCAATACCTTTTTTAAATTAGTTATCATAGTTACACCTCCAAAATTATATGCTATATCGCATATTACTTCATTAAAGCATTTCCTATATTATATAGTTAGTTAAAAGAAATGTAAACTCTTTTCTATTGACTTTTTATATAATTAACAGAAAAAATAAATAATTAAGATTTATTACGTTTCTTTATAAAGTTTAACAAACCGCCATCTTTTAATATTTCTCTTTGTCTCTCAGTTATGTCTATAATACAATTATAATCTAGTTTTTTTCTAGTATTCTTTACTATCAATTTATCATTTTTAATTTGATCAAGAATATTTTCTATTTTTAAATCATCCAATAATTCAATTGTGGAGTAATCTTCTTTGTTTTCAAACAATAAAGGAATTATGCCATTATTGACTAGGTTTTGTTTGTGTATTCTTGAAAATGATTTTGCTATAACAGCTTTTACACCTAAATAAAGTGGTACAAGAGCTGCATGCTCTCTACTAGAACCTTGACCATAATTTTCTCCAGCAACTATAATTCCACCATTATTATCCTTAGCTCTTTGTGGAAAATCTTTATCACATGGAATTAAACAATAATCAGATAAATAAGGAATATTCGATCTATAAGGAAGTAATTTAGCATTTGAAGGCATTATATGATCAGTAGTTATATCATTTTCAACTTTTATAAGTACCTTACCATTTATTTCTCCTTTAAGTTCTTTTCCAATAGGAAAGTCTTTTATGTTTGGCCCTTTTATTATTTCGTTTTTTTCACCTATACTTAAAGGTTCAATTATTAAATTATCGTTTACTAAAAATCTTTCTGGAAGAGAAATATTTAAATCTCCAGTATATTCTCTTGGATCTGTTATATATCCTGTTAATGCAGAGATAGCAGCTACTTCTGGACTAACTAGATAAACATCAGCTGATACGGTTCCCGACCTTCCTAAGAAATTCCTATTAAAGGTTCTAAGACTTACTGCGTCTGTATTAGGAGCTTGACCCATTCCAATACATGGACCACAACCTGATTCAAGAATTCTTGCACCTGCAGATATAAGATTTGAAAGTCCACCATTATCTGCTAGCATATTTAAAACTTGTTTTGAACCAGGAGATATTACAAGTGATACATTTTCTGCTATAGTTTTATCTTTTAAAAGCTCAGAAACCTTCATTAAGTCTAAATAAGAAGAATTGGTACAACTTCCTATAGCGACTTGATTTACTTTCTTGTTTTTCAACTTGCCTACCTCTATTACATTGTCAGGGCTGTGAGGACAAGCTACCATAGGTTCTAAATTATTTAAGTCTATAATTATATTATCTGAGTATTCTGCACCTTCATCTGCTATTATCTCTATGTAATCTTCTTGTCTTTCCTGAAGCTTTAAAAATTCATAGGTTCTATTGTCCGAAGGAAAAACTGAAGTTGTAGCTCCAAGTTCTGCTCCCATATTAGTTATAGTTGCTCTTTCAGGTACAGATAAGTTTTTAACTCCATCGCCTCTATATTCAAATATTCTACCTGATCCTCCTGTAACTTTACATACTCTTAAAACTTCAAGTATTATATCCTTAGCTGAAACACCAGAAGACAGTTTTCCTTTAAGCTCTACCCCTATTATTTCAGGCATATTTATATAGTATTCCCCTCCAGCCATTGCAATAGCAACATCTAATCCTCCAGCACCTATAGCTAACATCCCCATTCCTCCCGCTGTAGGTGTATGACTATCTGATCCTAAGAGTGTA
>CAZRHX010000129.1:0-5214 GCA_964599855.1 uncultured Tissierella sp.
TTTCTTGTTCCCACTGTTTTGCCATCTTCTGTCGCTTCTGACAATGTATTTATACTTATTCCTCCTACATCTATAGAGCTTGCCATTTTTAACTCTTGATACTTTTGAGAAAACACCTCATAACTTTGTTTTGTTAAATCTACTTTTTGTCTTATTGCACTTTCTTCAAATTCTATGTCTTGATATTCTATTTGTAGATCCTGTGTTTTTTCCTGTAAACTTTTTATTGTACTTTCCGTACTTTTTATTTTTGCTTGTGTTTCTGCTAAATCTATTTGTAGAGCTTTTTCACTGGAATCTATATATATATATCCATCATCCCCACTAGGTCTTAAGATCATGCCTTGATTATCATCGTCATCGTCACTGCTAGTCTTACTTTTTTCTAAAGCAGATGTCACTCCATCTTTCTTTATCTTTAAATCATTTAAATTTAATTTATAGTTTGTGAGTTGTTCATATATTGCTTCTATTTCCATTTCTAATTCTAAGGCGCTTTTTTTATCTTTCATAGCATTTTTATATTCATCTAAACTCTCAGCATATTTTTCTTTTTCTATTTCCATCTGTTTTTCTATGGTTTCTAGTACTTGTAGTGCATTTTCTTGCGAGATTTCCGTTATATGCTCTGAAAAGTTCTCTCCTATAGAATTCAATATCTTTGCTCCATCTTTAGAGCTATTTGTCAATATGCTTAAGTTTATATTTTTTAATTCAGGATCAGCTTTTACTGAAAGGTTACTTCTCAAGCTTTCTATTGTATATGTATCTTTAAGTTTTAAATCTTTTATTGTCTTTTCTAGAACTTCATCTGATGTTATTTCATCTAAATAATCTTCAAATTCAATATCATTAGTACGTGCTATATTTTCTAGTACATTATATACATTTACCGCTGTACCTTTATCGTCAACAGGTTTATTGATAGTTGTCTCCATATTGTTTATTTCAAGTAAAAGCTCTGAGGAATACTTCTGCTTTGTGAATACAAAAGAATTTAGTATTCCAATAATTAAAAATAATATTGTTATAGCTGCTATTAACCTTTTTCTTTTTATAAGTATATTTATCAATTGACTTATAGATATCTCTTCAAATTTATCATCCATTTTAATTTGTTTCCTCCTTATATTTACATTCAACATCAATTTTATAATAAAGAATAGGATTATACAAGGAGTATTTTATAATATGGTTTTCTTGGTTGAACTATTCTTTTAAATGTAATCTGAGTATCTCTATAGCACGAGTTTTAGTGTTCACTATTGTTCTATAGCTTACATCTAGCTTTTCTGCTATTTCTGATATGCTAAGTCTATTTACATAAAAAAGTACTACTACATGTCTCTGTCTTTTACTTAGATATTTTAGACAGTTCTTTAATTGTATTTTTAATGCTTTATCTAGTATTTCTTCTAAGGGTTCTAATTCTTCGCTCACTAAAGTATCTAAGATCTCGTCTTCTTTCTTTTCTCCTATTTTTGTATTCAAGGAGAAATATACTTTTTCTTTGTTTTTATTTAGATATAGATATCTTAGTTGAAGTTTTACATATCCTAAAAAGTATACATTTTTATCCATTTGAAAGTTCTCTATAGCTTCTAATATACAGAGATTTCCTTCCTGAATCAGTTCTTCATATAGGTCTCTTCTATTATAGTAGTGTTTTATACTACTTATTATCAAGGGTAAAAGTCTATTTATTATTTCTTCCTTTGCTTCCTTCTTATCTTTTTTTGCCCATGTAATTAAACTATCCCATTCTTTATACATCTTAAATCGCTCCTGATTTAAGAAGATCTTCTTTTTTATTCCTAGGTGATGCTAGTTTATATTACTTTTAAAAAAAGATAAAAGTCCAAGTGAGCACTATTCTCATTGTGGAATAATGCTCACTTGGACTTTTGTTAACAGAATGAACTTCGTTCTTGTATTATTTAAATATATTTTATGACGAATAGTCGATATTCCTAGATATTTAAAGCTATGATAAATAAATTTATTTCTTACCTATTTTAGCTTTAACCATAGCTACTATATTTTCAACTTCTTCTAGTTTTAAGAAAGGAAGCATTGCTAAATATACAAGTCCACCTACTCCTATAGAAAGTATAAGTGCTATATTTTCACTGACTAAACTTATTAAGAAACTATTAGCTAAATATGCAACTGCTCCCATTGCAAGTGAAGCAAGGAAGATCTTTACCCAAGATTGAAATATCTTTCTAAAGCTAAATCCATTTAGTTTTCTCCTAAGGGCCAGTGTCAACAGAGTTGAACTCAAGATAGCTGAGATACTTGTTGCTAAAGCTAGTCCCCCTATGCCTAAAAACTTTGAAAGTATTATATTTAAAACTATATTTGTACTTACTGCTATAACTCCGTTTATCATAGGTGTTTTACTATCTTTTAATGAATAAAACCCTCTAGATAAGACTTCTCTTAGACCAAAGCCTATCATACCTATAGCATAGAAAAATAGCGCATTAGAAGTCATGTTGAGTGCACCTGGATCAAATGCCCCTCTACCAAATAACAGACTTACTATTTGCTTGCTGAACACCATAGCCCCTATAGTTGCAGGAATAACCAATATACTTATAGAGTTTATGGCTTCTATGATAGATAATTCTAAGCCTTTCATATCTTTTTTAGCTGCCATCTTAGATATCATAGGATACATAACAGTCGAAATACTTATTACAAATATCCCCTGCACAAAACCATTTAATCTATTGGCATAGTTTAAGGCAGATATTCCTCCAACTGCTACATTTGAAGCCAAACTCCTATCTACAAGTACATTTATTTGGTTTACCGATACTCCTATTATCACAGGTATGGTAATTCGAGCCATGTTTATTATATGTTTGTCTTTAAAATCTATTATAAATTTATATCTATAACCTTTTTTCTTAATAAATGGAATTAAAAACATCAATTGTGTAAATGTAGCCAATACCGTACCTATTGAAAGAACTATCATATCTGTTTTAGTACTTAGAAACAATGAAAATATGACGATGATATTCATAGGTATTCCTAAAAGTGCTGGAACTGCAAAGTTTCCTTTTATTTGTAAAAAACCTGAAAAAACTGCTATGACTCCTGTAAAATAAATACCAAGTATACTTATTTTGGTAAATCTTATAGCCAATGCCAGTGTCTCACCTGTAAAACCTGATGCAAACAACTTCACTACAGGTTCTGTAAATATAAGCACAAATACTACTATAAAGGTACAGAGGATTATTATTATATTTATAAGGTTGTTAGTATATCTTTTAGCTTCTTTTTCTCCATAGTCTCCTTCTATACTGGAAAACATAGGTATAAAGCCTGTGGATATACCTGCTCCTATAAGTGCAAATATTACACTTGGTATTGTTATGGATATTATGTAGGCATCCGAAACATTTGTCGCTCCATAAAAGTATGAAAGACTTATCTCTCTTACAAATCCCATTATCTTAGAGATTATAGTTAAAAACATTAAAAGTATTGCTGTTTTCTTCATGATATTTCTCCTTCTTTTTTCTTTATATAAAAAAACAATACTCTTAGTATATCATAGTTTTAGATCAGTCAATAGAATTACTTGAAAAGATTTCTTTCTATTTCTATAAGTTTTTTGTATACCATCTCTAAATCCACTTTAAAACTTTCTTCTAGATAAATCTTAACTTCTTCCTTTATAAGTATATTCCTACTATATATTATATCTTTTAAAAGCTTAGCTTGTTTTATATTCCTTTCTATTGTTTTAAGCCTACAGTCTACTTTTAAGCTCCCTCCATTTTTAAAATCTATAGTTCCATCTTTAAATCTTCTTATAGCTTCTATATTTATATAGGAATAAGCACCATCATCTTTTCCTATAGGTCTTCTTGTTTTAATAGCTATAAATATCATATCTTTATTTATAGCTATTGGTGGGTTTTTCTTAATTCCTAAAACATCTCTACAAGTCTTCTTGGATGATTTTAAATCGTAATGGCAGTATTGGCAGAGACTCTTTAAAGTACTATTAATGTTTTTTTTAATTAATATTTCGTCTCCTTCCAAGACTTTTATTTTTGTATAATTTGCACCTTCTCTTGTATAATGTGGTAATATAGCTGTTATTTTTTTCTCTATCAAATCCCTCATATTCTATCCTCCTTGACACTCTAATCTATCTAGAAGTTAGTAATATTCTAGTATGAAAAGAGTAGTATAATAATCTCAAACATATGTTCTATTTATTATATGATAACAGAAGTCAAGTTTTCCGTCAATATGAAAAATTCTTTGACATATAAAAATACTCAAGTACCATTTGGACTTGAGTATTTTGTGCTTTAATATCTATAAGATTTATATCTAACATACTACTTATTTCATTTTAAAAACCACTTTAAGTTCTTCTACTTTTAAAAACATACACATTAGAAAATAAGTTATTATTCCTATAGCTGTTGAAAAGATAAGGCTTAAAAGTTCTAGTATCCCCTTATCTGGAAGGAGGGCTCCAACTTTAAAGTACAGAATATATACTACCAGACCCATTACCAAGCTTGCAATACTTACTTTTATAAATGTAAGGAAGATATTTCTAAGTCCAAGTTTTCCAAGTTTTGTTTTAAGGTCTATAAATAAAAGTAATGTAGTTGCTATAGCTGAAAGACTAGTGGCTAGAGCTAAACCCCTATGTCCCATAAATCTTATAAAAAATAAGTTTAATATTATATTTATTATAACTGCTATTGCTCCATTTATCATTGGAGTTTTAGTATCTTGAAAACTATAGAACATTTTGTTTAGCATAAGCCTAAGCGCACTTGCAACTAAACCTATTGAATAGTAAAATAAAGCGCCACTTGTCATAGAAGTGGCTCTAGAATCAAAAGCTTGCCCTTCAAAGAATATCCTCACCACATCTTCTCCTAAAATCATTATACCTATTGTTGCAGGAACAGTTATAAGTAATATTATACTTACTCCTTTTTTAAATATGGCTTTTATTTCATCCATGTCTCCATGGGCAAAGGCCTTACTTAGCATAGGAAAAATTACTGTCGCTATAGCTGCTACAAATACAGCTATAATCATTTCATTTATTCTAGATGAGTATGTCAGCGCCGATATACTTCCGCTCGGAAGTTCTGAAGCCAGTGTTTGGTCTACTATAACATTTATTTGACCTACTGCTGAACCTACCAGTACTGGCAAGAC